>CAXTDP010000005.1:0-33855 GCA_964242295.1 uncultured Acetobacteraceae bacterium
GGGTAGCCTCTGCCTGCAATGTAGCTATGGACCAAGGCATGACACGGGAACGCTGACTCAGCCTCGGCCTGCAAGAGGATGCGCTGCCGACGTTTGAGGGAGGGGGCTTGCGCACCATAGAGGCGGCCAGTAACGGAATCGTCGGCATCCCGAAGCACGGTGCCGGCCACCACCTGCTCGGCAGAGCGTCGTCTCGGGAGGAAGCGGTCGTGATCGCCACCATCCTGCGCCTGTTCAACCCGAACTGACGCGCAAGTGCCGGAGTCGTGCCCGCTCTGGCCAGAGACATACAGGGAACCCTGGATAACTCCGGGGATGGATCGGTGAATGAAGCCTCGCCGCAACCCAACGATTTGAGTCCATTCACAGGATGTCCTTTCGCCAGGCCAGCTCAGGCATAAAGCCGCAATGCCTGCTGCGCCTGGTCCAGCGCCCCCGCCCACCGCGCTGCGCGCACGGCAGACGGCAGACGGCAGACGGCAGACGGCAGACGGCAGACGGCAGACGGCAAAATTCTCTTGCCAAACCGCTATCTATGGCAAGAGCCTTTTGCAAGGCGCCGTCACGCCCGGCCTGGCCGGTCGGCGCCGGCAGCTCCCGCCTCCTTGCGAACCTTGTCAGCCTGCCCGAACAGGGTCCGGTCAAGCCGCAGCTCGCCTTCCTGGTGCAGCTCCACCATGCGCCGCAGCAGCCCGCCCGGCGAACGCACCTTCCCCGCCACATGGCGGGCGCAGATGACGGCAAGCGCCGTGACCGCCTCCTCCTGCCCAAGCATGACGCGCGCTTGTCCCCACGCCTGGGGGGAGATGCCGAGTGCTGATCGAACGTAGAATGCGGCCTGGTCCAACTCGTCCCAGCCAGTTCGGGCACTGCTGATCCAGTCCCGGAAGATGGGTGCGATTGCCAGGATGAAGGCTGGCGTCACCACGAAGCCCCGCAACGCGCTGGGCTGGACCTCACTTGCCCGAGTCGGCTCGACTTGCCTCTGCTGCCACGTTGTCTCCGGGCTTGGCAGGATGTCACTACTCGCTTTCTTGTTAGCCATGGGCCTGGAAGGCCCTGCCGTGTCGGTCGGGTTTGTAGTCGCGGTAGCGATAGAAAGTTGGTTTGTAGTTGTAAGGTGCGGCCGGTATTCCGGCCCCGCGGGGACGTTTTTCACGGCTTCCACAGCCACTAGCGCCGCCGCCACCTGCTCCTGGACGTGGATACCCAACGCCCGCAACCGGGCAGCAATCGGCACCAAAGGCAGGGGATCACGCAGGCTGCCCCGCTCGCGCCACAGCGCGTCAGCCTGCGCAGCAACCGCGGACCACTCCGCGCCGTCTAGGTCCTGCGCCGTTGCCAGGTCCACCAGGGATAGGACGTGGTTGCGGGAGCTGGTGATCTCACGCCGTAGCCGCCGCCCCTCATCGCGCCGTGCTTCCCACTCGGCCGACAGATGGCCGAACTCCGCCATGCGTTCCGCCAGGGGCGCCAGGTCGAAGCCGTAGGCGTCCACAATGCGGCCCTCGCGCCCATTCTTCTCGCGGTGCCCCCACCGCTTGCCGGTCGGGCTGCGGCGAAGGCGCACATACCCGGCGTCAAGCGCCGCGCGCACGATGGCCTTGCGCTGGCTCGCCCCCACGCACAGCCGGTCCTCCAGCTCCGCGTCAGATGGCCAGACGATGGGACCAAGGCCAGGGCTGCCATCCCAATCCTGGGGCGGGCTGTAGCTCATCAGGCAGTCAATCAGGTCCACCACCCGCCGAGGCACGCCCAGCGCTACAGCGGCACGTTTGAACGTGGCCAGCGCCCGGCCAGGGCTGGTCGGGGAAAGGAGAACGCCTCCGGCCATTTCGGCACGGAGTTGAGGCGGGGTGATTTTGCGCCGGCCTGTTGGCAGCGCGGTGTGCGTGTCCATGCTCTCGTCCTTTGTTGGGACAAGCCTTCGAAGAGGACACAAACCCGGCGTCGGGAGCCTTGACGGCTTTCAAAGCCGTCCCTACTCTCGTGATCATCCAATCGCCTATGTCCAGCCTGTCAGGGCTGGGGGTTTGAAGCCTCTCGGAAAGCCGCCCTGCCAGGGGCGGCTTTTTCCGTTTCCGGCTCGCTCGCGTGGGTTGTACTGTGCTGTAGCCGACACTCCTCACATTCTGGATGCGATTGTTGCCGCTTTGGCAGCGCGCGTCCATGCGTCATTACCAGCGCGGCACCGACACGGTTGCACCCTCACGCCTTCCACGCTGCCCTGTCAACGTTTGTCAGCACATAATCCACGCTAACACTTCTTGACAGTGCAGTTGCCGTTACATGGCAGACTGCAACCTAAGATCAACTCGTCGGCCCAGCCTGCAAAATTACCGCTCCAAGGCAGCAAACACGCCTTGCCACAGGTAAGATGCGCCTACTATGCTGGCTGTAGAACATACTGCGCCTTGGGGAATGATCGTAAAATTCATGCATACCGATTCGGGGAGCCGTCGTTCTGAACGCACAATGTTTAAAAAGGTGCGGAGCAGCATGGCTGCCTTCTACTCTGAATCGGCATTCATGGGCAATGAGGCACAAGGTCAGGTTGTGCGTTGCCCACCTGAACACGCCGCTCAGAAGATGGGACTGCTGCGCCACGCCTCCTTTGTAGAATGCTCTCGTCCTCACGACCTCGTCGGCAATAGGGTTTATTCCCGTGCTGTTTCCGTGCATCGCTTCCAGCGAGTTGCTGGGCGTATGCAGGAGGGACGGTGCCGGACGACTACGAGGAAGCCGACATACGAGCGGGGCTGCGGGAGGGCGGTAAGCTTCTGCAAGTCTTCATTGTCATGCGGCCCACAAAACCGAGTGACGGCGCGGTTGACGCAGAATACGTGTGCTACATCCGCACAGATTGGCGGCGCGGCTACAGAATTCTGCAAATTGCTCGTCACAAATACGATAAAGTTTACATGGGTTCCGGCCTTGGTCGGCTCGTATGGTTGCTCCATAGAGGGTTCAACTACAACGGGCCGCTCGTTATCTACCACGCTGGAAGCGAACACTTGCAACGCTTTGCTGGCTTGCGACCGATCGACAGTGGGCACCCTTCCACAGAGGAAAGCGGACCGCCCCGCGCCGCGCCCGACAAACCGCCTTGGGAATGGCCAGTGCGCGATCCCTCCCCGCCAGCAGAGGACTCGGACCTGGAAGCAGAGTAGGCCCACCCTCGCCGGGAAGGCGGTGGCGTGAGCGCGACCGTCCTGGGCCTCGCCGCTATCCTGGCGCTCGCCGCTGACCCACGGTGCGGCGCCGCGCCGGCAGGTAGCGAGTTCCAATCCCGCCTGGCTGCCATCGCCATCCATGAAAGCGGCGGTGATCCCTTGGTCATCGGCGTCAACGCCGACCGCAACCGCGGTCTGCCTGCCACGGCCATCCGCTCCGCGACGCCGCAGGAAGCTGCTGCACGGGCTGCCGCCCTGATGGCGCAAGGCCGGTCCATTGACCTGGGCCTCATGCAAATCAACTCGGGCCAGCTCGCCGGCCACAGCCTGATCCTGGAAGCTGCCTTTGACGCCTGCCGCAGCATGGCAGCCGGCGCCGACCATTACGCCGCCGACGTGCAAGCCGTCTGGTCCCTCGCGCACCGGCGCTACAACACCGGCAGCACCGAACGCGGCGCCGCCTATGCAGCAGGCGTCGAGCAGGTACTGAACCGCGTGCGGGCGCAGCAACCGGGCCTGCCCACGTCCCCCGCGCAACCTACCCCTGTGTCCCAGCAGTCTCCCGAACCGCCGCTCTGCGCGCCGGCCTGGGATGCCTGGGCACTCGCCCAGTGCAGTGTGCGGCAGGCAGCGCCTCCCGCACCGTCACCGGCGGACGCCGCCCCGGTCGTCCCCGTCATCACCGCCACCCTTGGAGACACCGATGCTGCAACCTCCCCCTAAGCCCGCCAGCACGGCGCGGCTTATGCTTGCCACGCTGGCGCTCACGTTCGTTGCGGCTGGCCTGGCGCACGCCCAAGGCGCCGACCCCCTCGGCGTGTCCTCGGTCAAAGACGCGGTGATCGCCACGTTCAAGGTGCTCGCCGCCATCGGCATCGTCTGGGGCTTTCTGCGGATGATGTCCGGCCGTCACACCATCGAGGGCCTGGTGACGGTGGCCGTAGGTGCGCTGGGCATCGCCAAGGCGGACACCATCGCCACGCTGCTCGGCATCGGCTGACCCATGTTCGAGCAGGACGAACCTTTGGAGGCAGAGGAGTTCGACATGGCGGCCACCCGGCCGCCCATGACGCTGGGGCTGCCGCATACCCTGTCGGTGTCCCTGATTGCCGCTGCCCTGATGTTCTTCCTGCTCTACAACACCGGCAACCAAGTCAACGACGCGGTTGCCGACGTGTTGGCGGTCGGCCTGGTCGCTATGATCTGGTCGGCCGCCAAAATCCTGCTGCGCACTGACTACTACGGTTGGGATAACTTTATCGCCTGGGTCCGGCTGGACGCCCGGTGTCTGGACACGGCGGAGTGGGGCGGCGCCCGGCTGGCGTCGCTTCCGCTCCGTTCCTCCTACCGGGCGGAGGCAACCGACCATGCAGCTTGATCGCCTGGCCGACCTGCTCGGCTACTCCGGCGGCATGGAGCGCGCCAGCGACGGGTTCTTTCCCTACGTGGACCACATCGGCCTGGCGACGCTGCTCTGCTCCGATGGTTCGGTCATGGGCGCCCTGCGTATGCCGGGCGTCCCCTTCGCCTTGGTGATGAACGGCCAGCGCAACGGCCACAAGCGCCGCCTGGTAGCCTTCCTGAACGCTGCCAGCGACGAGAACGTGGAAGTCCACATCCACCTGGTGAAGCATGACGCGACGCTGCCGCCGGTAAGCCACGGCACCGCGTCCGCTCCGTATGCCCAGCGCCTGCTGGATGACTACCACGCCAGCATCCAAGAGGATCTGGCCGTGGTGGACTGGTTCCTGACCGTCCGCGTGAAGCCGCGCAAGGCGCCCTTTGCCAGCGTCACCGACAAGGTGCGCGACGCGCTGGCCAGGATCGGGCTAGGCCGCACATCCCGCGCCGCCGATCCGCTGCTTGAGGTGCAGCTTGAGGACGCGATGCGCCTGGCGCTCGCCACCCTCAAGCCATTCGGCCCTGTGCGGCTGGGCACGCGCATTGAGCACGACCCCATCACCGGAGAGGAGGCGCTGGCGTTCTCTGAAATTGCCGAGTTCCTTTACCTGCTCCGCACGACGCAGTTCTCCCCGCAACCGCTGGCCGACGTGTGCGGCTTCCTGGGCGCCGGCATCGCCGCCGTGGACGTGACCGCGATAGCCCGCATGCGGATGCTGCGGATCGACCATGCGGCCGGCGGCAGCCCGGCCTCGCAAACCTACGCCGCGACGCTGGGTTTGCTGACCTACCCGCGCCGCCTCGATCAGTCGCGGCTGGATGACCTGCTGGCGCTGCCGGGCCGGTTCGTGATGACGGTGGCAATGCGCTTCCAATCGCGCGCCGAGGTGCAGGACAGCCTGGCTCTGCTGCAGCGGCAGTTGACCGCCGGAAACAGCCGCTCGGTATCCGACACCGAAGCCCTGGACGACGCGATAGATGCGGTGGCGGGCGGCCGGGCGGAAAGCGGCATCAGCCGCTGGTCTCTGGTCGTGCATGGCACCACGCCGGCTGAGGTGGACCGCCTGGTGTCCGCCGCGCGCAACGTCATCGCCAACTCCGGGGCCAAGGTCGGCCTTGAAGGCAAAGGGATGCTCAACGCCTTCCTGGCGCAGCTCCCCGGTGCCCCGCTGTCCACTTGGATCAGGCCGGCACGCTGCAGCACGAAGCAGATCGCCGTGCTGGCGACGCTTGCCGGCCATCCCCGTGGAGCACCCAAGGCGCACTGGGATCATCACCTGTTCCGCCTCGTGTCGCCCGCTGGCACCGCTTACGACCACGACCTGTTCGTGGGGGACGTGGGGCACAACTTCCTGGGCGGGCCGAACGGCGGCGGCAAGACGGTCTGGCTTGGAATGAACATTGCCGCCCTGGACGGCGCGGTCAGCCGCAAGGGCGGCACGCAGATCATCCTCGACGTGGACGAAAGCAACCACAACACCATCGTCGCCCTGGGTGGGCGCTACTCCACCCTGCAAGTCGGCCGGTCCGGCATCGCTCCCCTGCGCGGCCTGCCGGACACCCCGCGCGTGCGCGCCTTCCTGCGCGACCTGGTGGCCGGGCTGGTGCAAACGGACGGAGCGCCCACTCCCAACAAGGGGGAGCGCGACGGCATCCGGCAGGGCGTGGATTTCGTGATGGGCGAGATGGAACCGCACGAACGCGGCTTCGGCACCATCCGGTCCTTCATGGGGTTCGAGGAGCACGGTGCCGGTGAACGGCTGGAACCCTGGTGCGAGGGGGGCGAGCTGGGCTGGGTGTTCGATGGCGACGAACACCTGGTGGATTTCAACACCCGCCTGGTCGGCGTGGACCTGACAGCGGTGATGAACGATGCGCGGGTGATGCCGCCGGTCGCGCTGACGCTGCTGTGGATGGCGTCCGACGTGATGGATGGCCGCCGGGTTGTGATCTGGTGCGAGGAAGCCCCGGCCTACATGCCGACGCCGGCCTTTGCCAAGCCGTTCAAGGGCATCGCGCTGCGGGCACGCAAGCGCAATGCCTCGTTCAACGCCATCGCGCAGCAGCCCTCGGACATGCTGGAGAACGAGGCTGGGAAGGCACTGGTCAAGCAGGCGCGGCAGATGATCCTGTTCCGCAACGACAAGGCGGTGGAGGCGGATTACCGCATCGGCCTTGGCCTGACGCCGGCAGAGTTCCACGCCGTGCGGGAAAGCATGTTCACCCTGCCGCACCACTCGGTCCTCATCAAGCGCCAGGACGGGCAAAGCAGCCTGTGCCGTTTCGACCTGAGCACGCTGCCGCAGCACCTGAACGTCCTGGCCGGCGAGCCGAAGCGGGTGGTGCTGCTGCGCGGCTGCCTCAAGCGCCACGGCGGCGACATCCCTACGGCGCTGGCTGAGTTCAACCGCCGCATCCTTGAAACCGCGGCATAGCAAAGAGCCTGTTCCATGAAGCGCAACTTACTCACCTCCGCCGTCTGCCTTGGCCTTAGCCTCGCTGTTCCGGCACGGGCTGACATGCCGACAATCGACATGACCAACCTCCAGGCTCGCGCCGTCGAAGCCGGCAAATCGCTCCAGCAGTTGCTCCAGCAGTATCAGATGATGCGGTCTCAGTATGACCAGCTCGTCTCGACCTACAACGTCCTGAGCCATCCCAACCAGGTGCTCGACATCGCCAAGGGCATGGCCCAGCAGCAGCTACGCTCTCCTGGCTCGGTCGGCAGCAGCATCCCCGGTCTGTCCTATGGGTCGTCGCTGTCGTCTGCGGCCAACAACTTCCTGACCCGGAACCGCTACTCGACCACGCAGGGCACGGATTTCAACGCGCAGGAGATGGTCCGCCGGGAACAGTCCACGGCCAACATCCAGGCGGAGGCGCAGGAAGGGCTGAACCGGTCCGACGAGCGCATCAACTACCTCAACCAGTTGCAGAGCAGCATCCAGGAACAGCCGGATGTGACCGCAGTGGCGGCGGTGGAAGCCCGCATCCAGTCCGAGCACCTATACCTGCAGAATGAAGGCAACAACGTCGCCCGGCTTGGCCTGATCCAGCAAACGATGACGCGGGTAGACCAGCAGCGCGCTGAGCAGGCCGGACGCCGGGAGGCGGAAGACTGGCACGACCGCGCCGCCGCCCAAGCCTTTGGCGACGAGTGATGGGGGTGCCGATGAACACGCGCCGCCTGCCGGCCATCCTCCTGGGCGGCTTTGGCCTGCTGCTTTGCGGTGCCTCCGTTGCCGCGCACGGCCAGGCCAGGTCACTGCACGACATCCCCTGGTATATGGCGAACAACGCCGCCCGCACGGCCACGCTCAATCTGTGCCGCAACGACCATCGGTTTGCCCGCGACGCGGACTGCCTCAACGCGGAAACGGCAGAGGATCGGCTGTATGGCCAGCGTGCCGCTAGGGGCGTGGGATTGGGTCAAAAGCAGACGCAGAACGGGGGCGGGCTGTTTGATGACCTGACATCGCCGCAGTATTGGGCGGCTAACCGCGCGGGCCGCCAGGGCCTGCTGATCGGGTGCAACAGACCCGTTCCTACCGTTCAGGCTGATGTGTGCGCTGCTGCACGGCAGGGTGACGCCCTCGACACAAGGCGACCCCGGCCATGAACAGCACCAACATCATCGGCATCAGCTACGAAGCCATCGCCCAAGGCCGCATTGATCAGCTCAAATCCGCAATGGACTCGATAATTGCGGCCGAGCTGCAATTCGTGGTGCCCATCCTCAAGTCGCTGCTGGTCATGTTCGTGGTGCGACAGTTCACGCTGACGTGGACCGGCAACATGACGGTGGAGCGGTTCGTCGGCTCCTCTGTCCGCGCCGCAATCGTCGTGCTCCTGATTTCGCACTCCGGTGCGTTCGCCCAATACGTGCGTGATCCGCTGTTCGATAAGGTGCCGCAGGCGATCAGCAGCACCATCCTATCTTCTGCCGGCGTCCAAACGAGCGGCAGCGCTACTATCGCGCAGCAGTTCGACAAAGCATCGACCGCTTCTGACGCCGTAACGGCAGCTATCGTCGCCAAGCAGACGAGCTTTTCCGTCTCCTCCCTGGTCAACTACCTGAGCGCCCAACTCGCCAACGGCGGCATTCAGTTCCTGTTGTCCTGCATCGCCGCCGTGTGGCTGCTCGGCCAAACGCTTCTGGCCATCATCTTGTGCTTCGGCCCTCTGCTGCTGGGCTTTGAGCTGTTCGACCGCACCCGCGGCTGGGTGGATCAGTGGATCGGCAAGCTGGTCGGCATGACCGCGTTCGGCATCGGCACATCCATCCTGCTCGCCATCCAGATGCGGGGCTTGCTGCTCCTACTCAAAGCAGTCAACGGCAACATTCCTACTAGTGGCGCGGAGGCCGTTGCCGTGCTGATGCGGATTTGCGGCAACGTCGTGATGGACCTGTTCACGATGGGGGCGCTGCCCCTGATCTGCGCTTACGGCTCCGGTGTCGCTGCGTCTCTCGCCGCCCCCGCTGTGATGCCCCAACGCGCCGCTGCGTCTGCTGCCCGCGCTGCCAGCGCAGCAGCGGCAGCCCGTGGCCCAGGCACCGCCGCGCGTCCCGCCAACTCCATCAACCGCATCTGACGGATCTTTCATGCGCCGCCTCCTCGCCCTTCTCCTCGTCCTCGCCGCCGCCGGATGCACATCCAGCCACACGCTGGCGACCTGCAAGGGGCCGTTGGTGGCGCTCAACGCCCCGCATTGGCAGCCGACCGCTGGCGAGATGATCGCCCTGGAACGCGCCTGCCCGGAGGATCGCTGATGCCCGATGCTCACGCCGACCTGCGCCAGCAGCTTGACCAGCGCGCCCTGACGGTGCGGAAGCAGCACGCCGCTGCCGTCCGCGACCAACGCCGCGCCGGGCAAGCCAAGAACCTCGCCATCGCGGCGCTAAGCCTCGGCCTGGGCTGGGCGGTGTTCAACAACAACCGCCTGGCCCAGCTCGCGGCCACGCGGGACACGGTCTATGCGGCGATCCAGGCGGACGGCGAGGTCATCACCAGTACGCATTACAGCGAATTGCCGCCGAGCGCGAAGCAGGAGGAAGCAACCCAGAACGCGCTGTGGACCTATGTCCAGGCGCGCGACTGCTACGGCAGCAGCAGCTTCATCCGGCAAGCCTACATCGCGCAGGCCATGTCGGATGAACGGGTCGGTCGCCAAGTCCGCGCCGCCTTCATCCTCGCCAATCCCCTCGCGCCGCAGCACGTCTATGGCGAGAAGGGCATCACCGTGCAGTGCGAGCTGGTGGACCCGCCGACCCCCATAGGCGACGACGGCAACCAGTATCTGTTCCGGTTCCGGCGCGGGGAGGATGACGGGCGCAGCACGGGCAACGTGCTGGCCACGGCGCCGGTTTACAGCGTCACCCTCCGCTACCGCACGGGCATCTACCCCCTGGATGACAAGCGCCGCGCCTGGCTGGACCGGGTCGCCTTCAACGCCCCCGGCGTCCAGGTGCTCGACTACCCCGGCGCCAAGCCGGAGAACGCCCGCCCCCTGCCAAAACCCGCCCGCACTGCAGAGGCACGCCCATGACGCTCCGCACCCTCCTGGCCGCGGCGACGATGCTGCACGTGGTCCCTGCCCTCGCCGCCATTGATCCGCCCGCCGCCAGCGGCCTCGACGGGCGGATGCGTGTCGTTCCTTACAGCCGCAGCAATCCGGTGCAGCTCTATGCAGCGCCTGGCGCGTCGCTTCGCATCCAGCTCGGCGCCGACGAGGAGGTGGTGCAGATTGTGGTGTCCGATCAGGCCACGATAGCACCAGAGGAGGAGGCGCCCGGCGCCGCCATGACGGTCAGCTCCCCGCTCGGCACGCCCGCGCCCGCGCAAAAGGGGCCGGCATCCTTCGATCCCAACCTATGCCGCTCCGTCGCCGGCAACTTCGTCTACCTCAAGCCGCTGCGCGCCCTCGACCCGCAGCCCCTGTTCATCCAAACCAAGCGATGCGCGCCCGAGGCCGTCCGCTGTGAAATGGTGCCCTACACCTTCGAGCTGCTGACCAAGGCCGGCGATCCCAAGATGACCGCTGCCGCTGCCGCGTGGGATGTGACCTTCACCTACCCGGACCGCGACAAGGCCGCCCGCCTGGCTGAACAGCGCAAGGCATATGCGGCGCGGCTTACCGCCTGGCGGGAACGCCAGGCCATGCGCCCGCCGTCTCCATCCGCCCCGGGCGTCACCGCCAACTGGCGGTATGGCTACCGGGGCAGCGACGCGGTGCGGCCCGATCAAGCCTGGGATGACGGGCGCACCACGTTCCTGCGCTTCAACGGCAACCGGCGGGTGCCCAACGTGTATCGCCAACTGCCGGACGGCCACGAGGGGCTTGCGTCCTATGCGACGGAGCCGGACGCGGGCGGCACCGTGCTCCGCATCTCCCGCACGGAAACCAAGTGGTTCATCAGGGACGGCGACGCGGCCGGGTGCCTGTTCAACGTCGGGTCGGACCCGGACGGCAAGACAGCTGCCACGGTCGCCAGCGCCGCCCCGCTGGGGGTGCGGCCATGAGGAGCCTGTTCAGCCATGACGCCGGCCCGGCACCTGCTGCGGAAGCCGTGGCGCCGGGCGGCTGGGACGGGATGCGCGGCAGCAGCAAGCTGGTGCTGGGTGGGGTGGTCGTCGGTGGCTTGATCGTCGCCGTGGTGCTGCCGGGCATGGGGCAACGCACCGCGCCGCAGATGCAGAACCAGGAACCGCGTGCCCCGGCCAAGATCACCGAATACGAGCCGCCGGCCAGCCGGGATTACGTACAGGAAGCGGCGAAGGCGGCAGGCCTTGGCGCCCTTACCGGCAACACCCCTGCCCCTGCTCGGCGCCGTCCGGCTCCCACGGAAATGGCCCTGTTCGCCGTCCCGGCGCAGTCCGCAGCGGCGGCGGGAGCAAGCCGGGCTGCGGCTACAGGGGACACGCTGGTGGGGGAGCCTGGCGGGGCTGGCGGCGGGAACAGGAACGGGGCCAACGGCGGCACTGACCCTGATGACCGGCTTGCGGCGCACCTATCCGGCACCACGATGCTGCCAGCTATGACAGCCACCCTCGTTCGCAACAGGGGCTTCGCCATTGAAGCTGGCGAGGTGATCCCCTGCCTGCCAATCGACGCGCAGAACAGTGGCCGTCCTGGCTTCACCTCCTGCCGGGTGCCGGAGTGGTATCGAAGCTCGGACCAGCGGCGCGGGCTGCTGCCACCAGGCACGCGCATCTTCGGGCAAATCCGCACGGGCCTTTCCCAAGGGGAGATGCGCCTGGGTGTGCTCTACACGCAGATACAGACGCCATGGTTCAACATCGGACTTTCGGCGCCGGGTGCCGACGCGATGGGCCGCGGGGGCCTGGATGGCGACCTGCAAACCTTCTTCTGGGACCGAGCCGGGTCAGTCGCGCTGTATGCCCTGATGGATGCGGCAGTCGGCACGGGCCAGAACCTCGCCTCGTCGGCGTTGTCCCGCGCCCTGTCCGGCAACAACGGCACCACTCTGAACTTTGGCAGCCAGGCGCAAGGGCTGGCGTCGCAGGAGATGGCAAGTCAGATCAACCGGCGTCCGGTGCTGACGCGCGATCAGGCCATGCCGATGACGGTCACAGTCGGGCAGAGGCTGGACTTTACCAGTGCCTGCAAGCAGGCCATGCAGGTTGACCCGATGGCGTGCCCCCTGCTGTGAGCCAGGGCCTACTCACGGCCCTGCGGCCGATTCAGCACATCCTGTATGCCCCGGAGACGGAGGACCTGGCCATACAGGAACCCGGCGTGGGCTGGTGGCTCAAGGGCGGCGCCTGGCACCGCACCGAGCTGCCGGCGATGACCTATACGCGCCTGCACGGGCTGTCCGTCATGGCAGCGGCGCAAACCGGGCAGCGCATCACTGCACGCGACCCGATCCTGTCCACCGACCTGCCAGGGGGCCTGCGCCTGCAATCGGTCATGCCGCCCGCGGTGGCGCCGGGCACGATGGCGCTGACCTTCCGCCGCGGCGACGAACGCCTCGATGGGGTGGATGACGTGGGCCGGCTGTTCGACACTAGCCGCTGGAACAAGTGGGCCAGCCGGCACGAACGCCGCCAGGCGCAGCATTCCGCGCTGCTGGACCGCTACGATGCCGGCGACCTGACCGGCTTCCTGGTCAGCCTGGCCGAAACCCGGCAAACCGGCCTGTTCTGCGGCCCGACCGGCGCCGGCAAGTCCCGAATGAACAAGATGCTGGCCGGCGCGATCCCGCTGCACGAGCGCATCATCACCATCGAGGACGCGGCGGAGCTGGTGCTTCGCCAGCCCAACCACATCCGGCACTTCTATGCGGCCGGCGGCGGGGGCATCTCGCCCACCAAGCTGATGAAGGCAACTCTGCGCGAGCGTCCGCACCGCGTCTTGCTGGGCGAGATGCGCGACCCGGAAGCGGCGTCCGTATTCGTGGATGAAGTGATGGCTGGCCATCCCGGCAGCATGTCCACCATCCACGGGCGCAACCCTGCCGAAGCTGCCCGGCGCTTGTTCAACCTGTTCAAGTCCAGCTCCGCCGGTCAGAGCATGCAGGATGACACGGTGGTGGCGATGCTCGCCAGCGCCATAGACTTCATCATCCCCGTGGAAAACGACGCCGGCACCCGTGCCATCGGTGAGATTTGGTTCGCACCGGACGCCGCCCGCCGCGGTGAGACCTTTGCCGACCTGCTGCGGAGCATCTGATGCTTAAGCCGTGGTTCATCGTCGCCGCGGGCGGCTTGGCCTGGGCCGCGCTGGCGGTGGCGCTGTGGCTCACGCTGGCCTCGGTTGCCTTCCTGTGGATGGCCGGGCTGCTGCACTCGCCCGCCATCCCGTCCTGGGCACGCCCCTGGCAGTGGTTGACCTATGCCCGATGGTTCGGGCGGTCCTACTCGGAAGCGGCAATGCTCATCGTGTCGGCCGCGCTGGCGACGGCACCTTTCGCGGTATGGCTGCGCCTGCTGTCACTCCGGCCCGGTGGCCTGCGCTTGCCCACGCTGGCCCGCTCGCCAGGGGTCGTCCGCGGCATGTCGGATAACCACGGGCACGCCGACTGGATGCCGGTAGCTCGGATGCATGAGCTGTTCCCGTCCGTGCCGGATGATGACGTGGGCGGCGTCGTGGTGGGCGAAGCGGACCGCGTTGACCTCGGGCCGGCGGCCGGTGTGGATTTCAACCCGGACCGCCGCGCGACCTGGGGCAACGGCGGCCGGGCGCCGCTGCTGATCGACCCGTGCCTGCGCGGTAGCACGCATTCCATGGTCATAGGCGGCGGTGGCACCTACAAGTCCACCACCCTGGTCACGACGCTGCTGACCTGGCGCAAGTCCGCCTTCGTCCTCGACCCGGCAGAGGAGCTGGCCGACCTAGTCGGTGCCGAGCTGGAGGACCGCGGGCGCAAGGTCGTGCGCCTGGGCATTGGCAGCACCGGCCCGAACGTGCTGGACGGCATCGACATCACAGACGTGATGGCTGAAACGCGGCTGCGCGCCATCGCTGGGCGCGTCATCGGCCCGATCCCGGACGACGACAAGGGTGGCAAGTTCAAGCGGTGGGGCCGCACCATCATCCTGGCCCTGCTCGCGCATATGATGTGGGACACCACCATTCCGGCGGAGCTGAAGACGCTGCGGGCGTTGCGGGACGGCCTTGATGGCGGGGAGGAGGCTGTGCGGAACCGCCTGCGCGGCATCGCGGAAAGCTCCCCCAGCCCGCTCGCGCGGTCATTGGCCTCGACCATGTGGGGCATGGTCAAGGAAACCTTCGATGGCGCCTTGGGCAACGCCACCGAAGATACTGAGTGGCTGGCCTCGGAAGCCTATGCCGACCTGGTGAGCGGCGACGCTTACCGCATGAATGAACTGGTAGGCGGCGACCTGGTCGTATTCTGCCAGGTGCCGCAGGAGGCGCTGGAGCACACCCCGGCCGTGGCGCGGGTGCTGGTGGGCTGCCACCTCGATGCGGTGTTCGCCGCCAAGGGCGCGGTAGACGGGCGCGTGCTGTTCCCCCTGGACGAAGCGGTGCTGCTCGGGCGCGACCCGTCGCTCAAGATCGCCCGCGACCAAGGGCGCAAGAGCAAGATCACCCTGCAACTGTTCTACCAGTCGGAAGGGCAGATCGAGGAGGTTTGGGGTGCAGGCGGCAAGAAGGCGTGGTTCGATGGCCTGTCGTGGCGCACCTATGCCGGCATCCAGAACCTGGACAGCGCCCGCGAGCTGACGGCCATGCTCGGCACCTTTGGGGCGCGCGCCATCTCGTCGGGCAGCAACAAGGGCAAGTCCGGCCGTCCGATGGAGATTGTGCAAAGCGGGTCACGCGGCACCAACACCAACGAGCACGAGATCAGCCGGGAGCTGGCGAAGCCCGACGAGTTGCTGGCCGACATGCGCGATGACGAGCGCATCACCCTGGTCCGCAACCAGCGCCCGATGCGGCACGGGGCGGCGATTGGCTTCCGGCGGCCGGAGATCGCCGTCGTGTTGGGGCAAACCAGCTACCGGCGGCAGGTGCTGCCGGCAGCCGCTGAACAGGGAGGAAGGATAGCATGTGGGGAAGTGACAACAGCATAGAGCCGGTGCGTGCCGTGGCGGCGATCACAGCTGACGACCGTAGTGCATCACGGACCATGGTCGACAAAACCTCAATCCGTGAAGCGACGTCGGCTAACCTGGCCTCCGCCGCCCGCCGGGCGCGCAGCAGCACCGTTCCTGAACCAGCTCCGGTCCAGGCCATTCCGGAAGCGCGGGGCGGCCTCTTCCGCCGTCGCCCGGCCGAACCGGACAAGCCGGACGCCGTGGCGCAGCGGCACGGCCTTTACACGGCAGCGAAGGGCAGCACGCGCCGTTACTACGCCGACTACCAGCAGAAGCAGGAGGTGATGCGAGCGGAACCTAAGCGCATCAGCACCAAGCTGGATGACAAGCAGACCGTCAGCGCCATGCTGGACCTAGCGCAGTCGCGCGGCTGGGACACGGTGCGCGTCAAGGGCACCGCGGATTTCCAGCGCGAAGCTTGGGTGCAAGCGCAGGTCCGCGGCATGAAGGCGGAAGGCTACAGGCCAACCGCAACTGACCAACAGGAGTTGGCACGCCGCAAGGCTGCGGTGGCTCCTATCCAGGCGCCTTCGGTCCAAGCTCCCACGGTCAAGGCGGCAGGGTCCACGGCACCGGCCGGCGCTGCTACGGCAAAGGACACTGCCAAGGTCACGAACAGCGTCACGGCGTCAGCGCCGACTGAGAAGGCGGAAGCCGCTCCTGCAAAGGCCGCTGCCGCTCCCCAGCCAAGGCGGGTCGCTGCCGCCAGGCGCACGGCTGCAGCAGCTCCGGCGTCCGCTGCCGGTGAGGCAGCCGCACCCGCCGCGCCGGAAAAGGTCAAGATGGTCCCGATCCAGCGCAGCAAGGCGGTGTGGGGTGCCGTCGAGGCCACGGGGCAGCAGGCGCGGGCGGCTGATCCCGCCGCGGCCAGGGCGACGGCAGGTGAGCGGCCCACGGCTGCGTCTGTGACGTGACCGGCCCCGGTTGGGTCTACGTCCCGACGCATCCAGCGTGGGACAAGCTCGGCATGGTAAAGGTGGGCAGGACGGGCCGCGATCCGCACACCCGTGCGGGGGAGATTACTTCCGTCTCCGGCCTGGGGTTACGCCATAGAACGGGCAGAAAAGCACGGCTGGCAGCACGAACCGGAAACACGGCGAGTATCGTACCGCCGGATTTGCCCCGATACAGACCTTTGTCATCTGAGAACGAATATTATGGCCTTGAAACTACCGCTCGATACACTATTGTAAGCGGACGTCACCTTAACAGATTATTTCATGTGGCGTCATGTATCATAAAAACAATATTATGTTATAATGAGATTATATAAATGGCCAGTAAATCGACATGCATCATTACATCCAGCATTGAAGGAAAAGGAGCGTATGGAATAACAACTGATACTGACGAAAATGTCTACTTTCCTCTAAGCGTTGCTGAGGCGCTTCGTCTTGAGGAATTCGAAACAGTCGAAGCTATCATGGTCAAGAACGATCGTCCAGAACCTGCCTGGAAGGCAATACGTGCAAGACGCACAGATAAGGATGGTGAGGCGGAAATGTCCGTCTAGGATGAGAAACCGCCCCGAATATACTACGGGGCGGCGCTATCCTGGCCTCCATGAGTACAGCAGTCTTGGCACCGACCACTCTCCACCCCTTGCTGACCATCAGTGGGATGAGCTGTTAGCCTGTCCCAGTTGGACTACCCACGCTAAACAGGTGGTAAGTTACTGATCCTAAAAAGACCAATGCCATCACGGTTAACCTCTAGTCTAAATGGGACACGCTGTGCGGTGTTTCCGGTTCGTGCCGCGAACCGTGCTTTTCTGCCCGTTCTATGACGTGACCCCGGCCTGCTGGCCCCGGCCACCGTCGCCTGGTGTTCGCCTGTGTCCGACATGGCCGCCGCTGAACAGGCAGTGCATCGGATGCTCGGTAGTCATCGCGTGCGGAAGCGCCGTGAGTTGTTCCGGGTGGATGCGGCGACGGCGCGGGGGGTTGTCGAAGCTGTCGCCGGCTCCCTGCCCATCTCTGCCCCGCCGTTGGCATCTCTGCCGCGTTCCATACCGGCGCGCCCTGCGGCGGCTGGGCGATACCGCCCGCGCCCTTCCCGGCCCGGCTTCCGGCGCTGTGGCCGGTGGCGCGTCCCGGTGCCGGTCCGCGTCGCCGCTGGCCTTGCGGCGATCATCTCCTAGTTCACGCTGGTCCAACCGCATCTGGGAAGCGGCTGGCTGCTTTGAGGACAGGTCAAGGGACGAAGCGAGGAAGGCCCGGGCCAAGGTGCGCGAATGTGAGCGGGCCATCTGGACCCCACGGCAACGGCGTGATTGCACGGGCGCACACTCAGACGGTGAGCAACGACCATCTGCTGCCTGGACACCCGGCTGCAAGTGTTTGGACGAACTGCATGCCATGCTGCCTCCAGGTCTGGACCGGGACAGGGTGTGTTCGACAGAGTCGCCGCCGGGGTGCCTGGAATGGTGGTGGAGCTGACATCGACTAGAAACTGAAAAAGCTTGTGGGTCAGATCGAGCTATGAATTTTGTCACTAATTGCTTTTATTTGGGCTGCATTCCCGTCGGACCAAAGATTAATGAATGCAGAGGAAACGATAGCACTTGGGATGAGGCCAGCTTTTTGCCCAACTTGAGTAAACAGGAGGTGCGGGTCACGGTTTGTAAGAGCAACATCGTTGATAATCTTTTTTACAAACTCATCTTTTTCAGGCGATAGATGAAGGCCAGCCGCAAGCAGCATAGAAAGACTAGCGATATTGCTATGCACATAGTTAAATACCTCAGCTTCCGGCACTGCCCCCGGAAGCTTAATGACATTACTTTCCGGATCGGCCTCCTGACTACTGTCGCCGTCCAGAATACACAATGATTTAAGCTTGGTGTTGATTGATGGATTACGCATGTGGTGCAGATGGATTGCATGCGCTTGCGACTGCCCACTCACTGCATAAACGCCAATCTGATCAAATTGTTCTGAGAGGTGCCTTCTTATGATATTATCCACGATTTGCTTGGCAAATTCGTCCTCTACGAAAATTGCCAACCCTTCTTCCACCTTTCCAGTCATTGCTCGTAATGCTTCAATGGAAATTCTTCCTTGCCGAATCTTCCCTTCAATAGAGTACCATATTCCTTCGCTGGGAAGAGGTAAAAGCGCATCCTCGGAGTGGGTGGTAAAGATTGTCTGGACCGACCTCCGCTCCGCGGCATCAATCAAGTATTCGACCATTCGACGCACCGCAACAGGATGCAGCCCGTTTTCGATCTCCTCAATTAAAACCAACGAGTTCTTTGGTGCATTCTCAATTTGCGCAACCATCCTTATGATGGAAGACTCTCCCGCTCCAAAGTGGAACTCGGAGTAGGACAAGCTCCCGTCTCCACCAATGTAGAACTCTTTCCCCGTGCTTAGGCTCGCGACCTGGAAGAATGATATGTCTTTCCCGAGTATCTTCGCAACGTGGTGAATTATCTCTGACGAGATCGCTATAGTTTTTCCGCTATGGCGATAGCTTGGTGTTGCTACTTTCTTGAATTCAGTCCGTTCTCCGGCAGGAACCGTACGTGTTATTCCAAAGTAGAATACAGGCCGCTCTATAACTTCATCGCGTTTCCATTTAGATTTTTTGAAACGGGCGGTCTTAGCAATAAGCTGCGTTTGGTTTTTTGATTTCTCTACCAACTCATAAGAGACGCCCCAATTTGCCATAGAGTCATCCCCGAGAGAACTTTTCGGAAAGAATATGGCAGGTCTCGTGTTTTTGTAAGCCAAAGCAGCAGCGCCGAGTACAGACGATTTCCCGCCCCCATTCGCCGCTATGAGCGCGGTAACAGGAAAATCGAAATCAACAATCTCCCCTTCGAATGCCCTGATTTTCGTTAGCTTCATCCTCCTGAGGTAAGAACCAAAGTTAGATGCTTTCACCTTTGCAAGCAGATCGCGCACAGTACTGTCACGTATCTCAGACTGGTACTGTTGAGCCATCATTTCTCTCCGGCAACCGTGCGCGGGAATGAGCGCAGTTCTTATCGAGCTAAGCCTTCATAACCAACCTGTCTAGGTCCATTCTTGCCAACCTAGCAGCGTTTAACCGTGCGGAACTTCCCTGAGTTGACACGGTAGGAAACTGTCATGCGCCGAGTCTCATTCCCTGTCGCTCGACAGCACGCGCCCTAGCTGCCATCCGTACATCCTGCGCCACCAGCTCCTGCAACCCCGCCGTTCCCAGCGCCGCCCGTATCGCGGCCCTACCGTGGATGGCTTCGTAGTCATTCCAGTCCGTGCCCTTGCCCTTCGCTACCTGGCCGGCAGACGCCTCCGGCAGCAGTACCGTTCCGCCAACTGCCGTGGCAGCAGCCTCCGCCTTCTCGCGGCCCGCGTTCGGCAGCGGCTTCGCCCGCAACGGCAGGTGGTGGTCGTTGTCGGCCGCCATGTAGATCACCCGCGTTGGGTCCTGGTCGCGCAGCGCCGCTGCCACCGCCATCAGGTTGCTTGTGTCCAACGCTACAGCAACCGGCAAGCCTGTGGCCCGGTGAACGGTCGCCCCTGTGGCATAGCCCTCTGCGACGATTACTGGAGTCCCCGGCCGCAACTCGCCTAGCAAATGGAACATGCCCATCTTCTGCGCACCGGCTAGGTAAAGTTTGGTCCCGTCCGCAGCGATGGTCTGCACGTTGCGAACCTCGCCATCCACGTCATGCAGCGGCACCAGCAGCCGCCCGGCGATGCTGACGTTCTTCGTCGTGCCCTGGGCAGTTTGCACAGGCACGGTCTGCCCCAGCACCGCCACCTGCAAGCCGTCGGTCTCGATCCCCTTGGCAGCTAGGTAGGGGTGCGACGCATTGGCTGGCTTAGCGCCGGCCAAGAGCTGCATTGCCAGCCGCGCCCCAGCCTCCTCGCGCGTCACCCGCTCACGCTCGCGCTCAACCGCCTGTGCCTCTGCCCGTGCTGCCAACGCTGCCTGGTCCACGGCGGACACCGGCACCATCTCGCCCTCGGCTTTCCAGGTACCGACGAACCCGCCCTGCTTCCAATTGTAGATGGCGCCAGCCGGTCGGCCGTCATCATAGAACCCTCGATAGGCGCCGGACTTCTCCCGTCCCTTGTTCCCCTCGACGGCAACGTAGCGCAGCTTGCCATCCAGCACTGGCAGCCCCTGGGGTTTCAGGCCGTGCATCCGCATTGCGTCCGCAAACTGCTGCTGTGCTTCCCACTCCCCGACCTTGACCCGTCGCGCTCGGACTGGCCGAGGTGTTGACGGCTTTGCCCGTGGCGCTGGCGCCTCCTGCCCTGCCGCTGGTGGCTGCGCTGCCAGCGCCGTCTGCCGCACGACCTGCGCCGGCTTCTGTCGTATTAGCTCCGGCTGCTGCGGGAGCGTGCCCGTTGCCGCTACGGCCCGGCGCGGTGTCTTGGGCGCAACCTCTTTGGGGCTGATGGCGGCGATCTGCGCCATGACGGGCGCCCGCTGCCGGGCAGCCTCGCTCAGTTGCTCCACCACCTGCGGCATTGCCCGGCGGGCCTTCCGCTCCCCGAACGTGCGCCGCAGCGTGGTCGCCTGCTCGCCAGCAGCCGCACGGGCTTCTGACTTGCGTAGCCCCGCCTGCAATGACTTGGCGCCCTGCCTGTGCTCGGTCGTGCCGCCTGCCAGGAAGGCCAGCGCGCTTTCCTTGAATGCCTGCCGTTCCAGGTTGCGGACCACGTTGGCCCATGCCTCCCGCCGTGCCTCGCCAGTTGTGGCGGGTGCCGGCAATCCCATCGGGCGGCGCGTCAGTGCCTCGCGCATCTCAGCACCCATGCTGCCCACCATCCAGGACTGCACGCGGTGCCGGCTCTCCGCCACGTATGCCTTGAAGCCCTGCGCCGCCTTCGATCCCGCCGGCAGCGCATTGATATGCTCGTCGGACGTGATGCCCTGCGAACTGTCGATGGTGCCGGCGTCGCCGTAGGTCAGCCGGATGCGACCAGTGCCTTCACGGTCGCGCAGCGCCTCCCACGACACAAAACCGACCTTGCCGCTTTCGCCCCGTAGCTCCAACCCTTCCGATGGCAGAACCTTAACAATACGCAACACAGTGCCATTGTCCCCGATGTTGGCGCTCTTTCGCCGGCCCTGCCCGTCGGTAAATACTCCACGGGTACGCGCAAATAAGCGCACACTGTCGCCTTCGGCCAGGGGAAGGGCAAAAGCCCCTCCCTTTCCGTCTGTCGCGCGCACTCTCACGCGGTCCTGCCCAAGTTCGCCCATCGCTCGGCGTTCATCGCGCACCGCCCGGCTAATCTCGCGGGCGTCGGCGTTGGTCGGCGCGCTGATGGTCACCGTGTAAGCAGGATCGCTGCGGTTCGCCTCCCGCCGTTCCCGGTATAGCGCTGCCACCCGCCGCACGGCCTCGCGGTATCCACCCTCGACCAGCTCGGCCGATCCGTTGGCCACCTTGAGCTGGATGGCCTTGCCTGCCTCGCCAGCACGGAACAGGCCAGCGATGTGGCGTTCCTCCTCGGTGTTCTGCCGGACGGTGCTGAGGATTTCCGGGATGCGCTCGCTACCCAGCGCCTGGCGCAGCAGGTCCACCACCGGCCCGGCCTCGACTGACTGGCACTGCTTGTCGTCACCGGTCGCCACCACCTTGAACCCGTGCTGCTCGCGCAGCCGCAGCAGGTGCAGCATCTGCCGCGTGCCCACCTGGCCCAGCTCGTCCAGCACTACCACGCTGTGCTTGCCCAGCTTGGTCGTGCCTGCCTCCACTTCGGCCAGGAAGGGCTGCAAGGCACGGGTGTGGCCGGTGGCAATGCCGGCGTCCTGCAAGGCGTTCGCCTGGCGCCAGGCCAGCGCCGTGCCCCATACCTCATAGCCCCGCGCCTGCCAGGCGGCGACGAGGGGCGGCAGAACCCGCGTGGTCTTGCCCGTGCCGGCGACGCCGATCACAACGCCTAACGACCCGTCCGTTCCTAGTGCCTCGACCGCCCGGCGCTGCGCTTCGCCGTGCGGGCCGTCGTAGGACAGGCCGCTCTGCTTCACGGCTGCGGCGATCTCCTCCGGCGCCAGGGACAGGGTGCGGTCGGCTGCGGCACCCCGCGCCAGGCTGACAAGCGCGGCCTCTTGGTCGCGGTGCAGCTCCGTCGTGATCTTGACCCGGTGCTTGTCTACCTGCCGCTGCAACAGCCTCGTGTGCTGCCCGTCCTGCTGCACGCCGTCGCGCGCCCATGCCTTCGTCAGCGCACCAACATCATCGGTGCTCTCGATCCCCGCAGCAATCAGCCCCCGTGCCGCGGCAAGGCGCACGTCCCCGCCGCTGATCACCGCGCGCTTGGCCAGCACGTCGGCCAGCAGCGGCGCCGCGACCTGGTCGGCGTGCGCCATGCGCTCCGCCCGGCTCCGCTCTGGCGCTGGCTCCCCCTGGGTGACGATGGTCTTGTGTTCCCAGCCAAGCCGCACCGCCTGCGCCCGCCATGCCGTCATGTCGGACAGGTCATCGCCCTTGCCCTGCCGCGTCGCGTGCGCGCCGCCTTTCAGGAAGTCTACCCGGCCCTGGGGGGACAGGGCATCCCAATCCAGCCCCCGCCGCTCCGCCTCGGCACGAGCCGCGCCCTCCGCGTCACGGGTACGCTTGCTGAACTCCTCGACCGCCGCCTCCGGGATCGCCGGCAGCTTCGCCATCAGCGTGCGCTCGCACAGCGCCACCTCGGCGCCGATCGCGCGCAGCTCCTTGGCCAACAGCGCCTGGTAAACCGCCCCGAACTCATGGATGCGACCCTCGAACAGATCGCGGTTGATGGACACGGTGCGCCCGGTATCCGTCACCATCAGATTGGGCATGATGCAATGGGTGTGAAGCTGCGGGTCGCCGGCAACCTTCAATGTGTGCAGCTCGGTGTCCGTCACTCCTGTCACCGGGTCCGGCCGGGTCACTGCCACCGTGGGCCGGCTCGTGAAGTGGTCGGCCGTGATCCAGGCCAGGTGCCCGCGCTCCTCGCCTTCGCGCCCACCGTGGCCGAACCCGGCCCGGCCAACCTCCCCCTCGATGTAGCGCAAGGTTGCGTCCCGCGCGTCTCGGTGCGCCTGCAAGATGGAGTTGCGCTCGGCGTCCGTCTCGGCAAATGCCCACGCCAGGCTGACTGACTTCGGCGCCGAAAAAGTCAGGTCCATATAGCTGATGCGGGCGCGGTCCTTGCCGCCCTCCTCGCCGGCCTGGTAGCTCGTCACGCCACGCTGATGCCCCGGCAGCTCGGCACCATCCGCCCGGCGCCCGCCCAACAGGTTCGCAAGCTCCTCCTCGTTCAACATCTGCCCCGGCTTGATGCCCAACGCTTCGGCAACGGCTGGGTGCATGTCGCCCCGCGGCGTCGGCACGCATCCCATGCCAAGCGCAAGCGCCTCGTCCACGCCCTGCCCTTGGATGTAATACTCGGCAACCTTCATCTGCTCGGCCGGCAGCGTGTGTTCCAACAGGTGCTTGGCCATCGCCAGGGCGGCTGATGGTGCCCCTGCGGCGCCGGTCCGATATGTCAGCATGGCGCTAGGACAGCCCTGCCTGGCCGTTGCCGGTTGGCTCGTCCGGCAGGTCCATCCCCTCCCCTACCGCCATGCGAACGCCGTCAATGGCGGCTGCCTCGACCTGGCCAGGCAGGCGCTGCAGCGTCACCCGGATGGCGGACATATCCGCCGTCTGCTGGATCAAAGCGGCCTCGATGCTCTGGATCAGCTTGGTCATCTCGCCGTCGTCGCCAGTCTCATCGCTGGCTGCTTCCAACAGCCGTTGCAGCATCTCGCGCTGGGTAGCGAACAGCGGAATCAGGTTTTGCACTCCCTGCAACAGCATGGACATCACCAGCTCCAGCTCTGCCGCGGCCTTCGCCTGGTCCTCCTGGCCGGCAAGGATGCGGTCCAGTTTCAGGTGTAGATCGGCCTCCGCCATCGTCTACCTCCGGCTTCAATGTAGGTCAGCATACCGCACCAGCATGGTGCGACAACAACCGCATGAGCGGTCACTTGGTCTGTAAAACCCTAACCTGCTTTCTTAACAGGTCAAGAATGGCTCATAATTGGGTCATCATTGGGTTGTCATCGGGCCACCATCGATCATAGAATCTGCTTCAGGCCGGGCTTGCAAGCCAAGAACACGGAGATGGATCAGAGTGCCAGGGGAAGGCCAAGATGATGGGAACGATGCTGGCTTGCAGGAGGTCCTGTCCGCAGCTCATGCTCCTGACACGAGGCGCGGACCACGGCATTCGGCCCTCTATGAATGGCTGTGGGCACGGCACGCCAGCCTTGCTCACGCCCTCAACCCGCCGCGGACGCCCAACTGGACCGCAATGGCGGGGCGGTTCGCCAAGCTGGGGATCGTTGACGGCAAGGGGCAGCCACCCACGCCCGTCCTCATCCGCAGAACCTGGTTGAAGGTGAACCGGGCCAAGGAGCTGGTGGCACTCGGGGCAGTGCCGCCGCGACGTAGGGGCAAGACCCCGGCCGTTGCAGCCGGGCACCCTGCCAGCCAGGCCCAGCCCTCCCCATCGCCAGCCAACGCCAGCCCATCTACCAACCTCGGGATGCTTCCGCCCGGCATCGAGCCGGCGGAGAAAGAACCGCGCCGATACAAGTTCGAGTTCGCCAGCGCGAAGGACTGGACCAAGGAACCCAACAAAGGAGACGAATGATGGCCGACACCAAAACCGGCAAGCAGCCTGGACCCACACGGTCACTGGCTGCCATGTTTGAACAGGGACGGGAGGATGCGGCCCAGGATTTCGACGTGGCCGGGCTGCCCCCCTCCCTCGCCCTGCCCAAGCGCAGCCAGCGGACCGTGCCCGTCCCCGATCTCACGGGGCTGGCCAAGGTATGGGAGCTGATCGGACCCGGCGGCGCCGGCAAGACCGTGTTCGCTCGCTGGCTGGGCGGGTGCCTGACGGAACGCGATCTGATGAATTCGGCGCTCCTGGCCGCCCTCGATCCGGCGAACCGCACCCTGACGCACTTCTTCAACAAGGTGCAGCAGCCCCCCAGCTCGGACCCGGTGCAGACCACGGCCTGGCTGCGTGAGCTGCTGGGCTTCATCGCAGAGCAGAAGGCCAACGCGGTCCTCGACTATGGCGGCAACAACGTGTCCAAGGTCCGGCTGGTAGAAGCCGCGCCCACCATCGCCGAAAGCATGGAACAGGACGGCGTGGCGCTGATCGCCGCCTACGTGCTCACGCCGCGGGTGGATGACCTCGCCCCCCTCGTGACCTTTGAGGCCCAGGGTTTCCGCCCACGTGCCACGGCATTGATCCTCAACCTGGGCCGCGCTGAAACCCCGGCCGCATTCGATGCCATACGCCGGCAGTCGGCCTACAAGGCGGCGCTGGACCGGGGCGCGGTGGAGCTGTGGATGCCGGCGCTGGAGCCGCAAAGCCTGGCCTTGCAGATCGAGCAGCAACGCTTGCAGTTCCACCAGGCGCGTGACGGCTACGTGCCTGATGGACGCCAGCCGTCCTACATCAGCGCGTTGGAGCGCGTGATGATCCGCGATTGGCTACAGCGCATGGATGCGGAGTTCGCGGCCGTCAACACCTGGCTGCCGTGGACGGCGTCATGAGCCTGGTGCCCCTCACCCGTCGCATCGTGACGAACAGGGCGCGGGATCGGGCGGCAGGTGCGGCAGGCCCTGCATCGACGGATGGGACCGAACCGAAGTCGGCTGACCCGGCGTCGGCCCCCTTCGGCGCGACGGTGCCCGATGCCGGCGAGTTGGAAGCCGCCATCGCTGGGGCGCAGGCCAAGCTGGCCCAAGCCGCTGCGACCAATGCTATGCGATACGACCCGTATCAGCATGTCCTCGCCGGCTTGTCCGGCACGCTTGGGGCGTTCCTCAAGTCAACCTGGCGCTGGGAGGAGGCGACTAAGGCGGTGATCGCCGCGCGCCATCCCTTGACGGAAGAGGAGCGCGCGGACCTGGTGCTGGCATTGGTGGAAGCCACCAAGGAAGGGGCCTTTGAGGGAACGCGCAAGGAAGCGGCGCGCATGATCCGCCGCTTGGATCACAGCCTCTCCGTCCGCATCGGCCTGCTTGTCGGCGGCACCTTCGTAGCGGGGAGCCTGCTGACGTTGGGTGTTCTCGTTGCTGCCAACGCCGGCCCCTTCCGGCCGGACGTGGAAGCGGGCGCAGTCTGGCGCGACCTGGTGCAGCAAAACCCCGATCCCCGGCTTGCGCTGGCTGCTGGGGAAGTGCGGACGGACCGCAACGGACGGCGCTACTATGCCGGCGTGTCGCTGTGGCTTGACCCCTCGCGTCCGCCGCCCGTAACTCCACCAAAGCCGCAGGGAGGCCAGTGATGCCCGTCTTCCTTATCGAGTTCCGTCCCCTTCAAACCCTCTTTGCCCTGTTCAGCATGAGCATCCTCTTTGGCGCTCGGCATGGCGACCCGCGCGGCGTCGCCATCGCGGCGGTTTACTTCGGGGTGCTGTACTGACGTCCGCTGCTGGACGCCGCACGGTGGGCACGGGAAGCCGCATACGAGGTCAACCTGTTCGTCACCTGGGCATGGGGCCGGCTGTTCGGGTAGACTCTTTCCTGGTGCGCCGGAAGCTGGTTTTGAGTGCGCTTCGGGCCATCCATCATTCCGCGCCGCTACGGCTAGAAACCGCGGCGAGCACGTTCTGCCGCTCTGCAACCAGGTCATCGTCGTTGACCTCAATTCCGAGTTCTTTGAGGGCTGCCATGACAAGGTGCCGAAACCGCATCTGCGGATGGCCCATCAGGTATTCCTCTGCGCGGGCACGAACATAGTAGGGCAGGCGGATCGACGTTGGTTTCAGTGTCGCGGGACCGTCCTCGGGATTAACGTCCCGCTTGCGTAGTTTCCGCATCGCACGTTCGGGGATCATATCCTCGTCCTCGACGCCGATCCCAAGGGCACGCAGCCCTTGCATGACGACGGTGCGAAAGGTCGAATCGTCGTGGGCGCTCATGTAGGCTTCCACGCCGTCGCGAACATAGAGCGGCAGTGCGACGTTGCACGGGACCAGCCGGCGGTCGATCACGTCGGCCGTCACACGGCGACCCGGCACGGGGAGCGTTTGCGTCAAGGAAGTCCCTCCATGATCCATCGGCGCTCCTTTATCACACTGGACGGTCTTAGCATGAACCCCTGCGAATGAACGCCAGCCCGGTTCCATCCGGGCTGGCGAACAGTTGGCTATGCTAGTCGAAGCTGCGCCAGAAGCCCTTGCCCCGGCGCGCTCGCCGGTCCGTCTTGACGCCCTCTGTGGAGTGGCCAAGCGCGGTAAGCTCTCGCGTTATGACATCGCGGCAGACGCCGATCTCCTCGGAGATGTAGCTGAACGTGCGCCCCTTCTTTCGCATCTCAACGATGGCCGTGACCTCGTTGTCGAACAACGTCATGCGGCGGGCCTCCTGCGCCGCTGCCAGCTTGCGCCGATGCTCGGCCCAACGTGGATCGTTGGCGACGTATGCGAGCTGCGCCGCTCTTAGCTTGACGCGCTGTTCCTCGCTGATCGTGCGGCGCGCTCCCCGTTGTGGGGGCTGAGGGGTCTGCTTTTGCGACGACTGAAGTTCGGTCTTGCAGGTTGCCTTGACAGGACCGATGTTGGTTAGAGCCTGAGACATATGGTGGGTACCATTCGTTTAGGGTGCGCCCTCGTTCGGTGTTACGAGCACCGGGCGGGGGCAAAATCATTGCGGTTCCATGAACCGTCGCCTGAGCTTTTCCTTTTCGTTCCGGCTCGGCACCGCGCCTTGCCTCTGATTAGGAGTATGCACTAATACACTCTAAGGTCATAGTGAAAAGCGGGGGATTAGGGTAAACTAAACGTGATTTATCAGCGGCTTGCCCGACGTGCGTCGTCCTGCTGTGGCTGCGATGCCTGCTGGATTAGAGAGCGTCGGGGACGTGCTGAAAGGGCTGCATCCGCTGCGCGGGGGAGCAAGGGAGAGGGTGGGGGAAACCTACCCGGCTTCGTCTAGCCTGGCCTGCGGTGCTGGGTTTGCCTTGTGGAAGGCGGCCAGCATCTCCACCCAAGCTGCAACGTCGGCTTGCACGGGAGAACGTCCCGTGGTCCAGCGCCGCACCGTCGTTTGCAGGCGTCCCGTCCGCCGCGCCAGCTCCCGTTCCGACCATCCCAGCACGATGAGGCAGACAAGCAAACGATGCGATGACATAGGCGCTGCTGCTGTGGCAGGCTCCATGCTGGCTGCCCGGCCTTCGTTGGGGGCGCTCTGTCTCGTGTGTTCATTTTGAACACATGGCAGCTTCCCTCTCTGGTCGATGCGGAACGCCGGGGATAGGCGGACACCCTGTGCCGTGTGGCCTGCGAGGTAGTCGATCAAGTCCGTCTGCTCGGGATCGCCCATGTCAGCCCCGCACGTTTGCACTATAGTTACATACGAAGGCTAATACCTAGCTGCCTATTCGCTTAATACCGGATTGGCGACTTAGGCAATTACCGGCGTCTGCGCCGCTGGGGCACCAAGTCATCCGGCTTCACCTCAAGGCCGATCTTGGTCAGGGCGTGCAAGATCATGGTCCTAAACACATGGTCGGGATGATCGCGCAGCCATGCCGTGATCTGCTCGTCCACGTAGTCCGGGAAATCCAGGCTGGTGGAAAACCGCTTGCGAGTGGATGCAACCGGGCTGACGTCTGCCGCAGCGTCAGCAGGCATCGGCTTGGCTTCAGGCAGGCTGCGCGCCTCGGTCCCGGTCACTGCGCCTGCCGCGCCTCCCTTCGGTGCCAACATCCCAGCGAAGTCTTCCGGATCGAAACGGCTATCCTTGCGGCGTGCGGCTACGCCAGGGGCCTTAGACATGCTGCTTTGCCTTCTGCTTGCGATGTAGGATGCCAGTGGCGTTGCCCACGGCTTCCCAGAGTTGGCGGATTTCCTCTGCGCCTCGCCCCTTCGGGTCAGCTTCCAGGATGGTCCCGCCGCGGTTCATGCTGGTAGCGATGCCGGTGCGGTCGCCAACAATCGCGGCCACCGTGCCGAATGAGCTGAGAACGCGGGCACCATCGGCCGCGACGTGCGTGCCGGCCTTTACCATCGTCAAGGCAAAGGCGAACGGCTTGCCCAGCTCGCGCACGAGGTTGACCGTGCTGCCCAGCGCCTCAAGATCGAGCATGTTGGGCTTGGTCGGCACAACCACGAAGTCGGCCCGCCGTACCACGGCCTGGATCGCGCCCGTGACAGCAGGCGGGGTGTCGATCACCAGCAGGCGCAATCCCTTATCGCCTAGCCGCTCTAGGGTCGCGTCCAGCTCGTCCACGCCGCCACGCGCGTAATAGGGCGTCTCGGCCTCGCGCCGGTCCCACCAGCGCGCAAGGCTCTGCTGCGGGTCGGTGTCGTACACCGCAACGGCACCGATGCCGGCGGCGTCGGCCGCCACGGCAAGATGCGCGGCCAGGGTTGTCTTGCCGACGCCGCCCTTTTGCGACGCCAGTACGACTACGGTGGGCTTCCTCATGGCGTCTCCTGTCATGCTGCCACCACGCCGGCCATTCGCTACTAACCGGATGATGCTATACGGTATTACGGCAACTGCTGTCCAGACTAGCCCGGCATCACCCGTCCTGCCGGGCCTTGGCCGACTGGATCACCTAGCCGGACGCAAGGCGGGGGGCTGGCTCGCCCAACCGGGCACTACGCCAAACTACCTCCCCGCTCCTTGTAATCTAAGCGAGTTGGGGTGGTGGCTCATTGCCCTACTACCGTTTAGGGCGGCCCTCTATGCGGCCCGCACCGTCATGAAGCGGCTGACCTGGTTGCGGGCCTCGCGTTCCCACAACTCCCCTCCTGCGCTGCGGCTTCGGGCCGCGATGTAGCCGGTGCCATCGTAGTCGGCCATCACCTCAAGCAACTCGACGGGCAAGCTTTGCGCCTTCATGCGATCCAACACGCGCCCGACAAGGGCAAGCGAGGTGCGCCGCCGGGGGAAGAAGAAGTCGGCGCTGAAACGCACCAGCCAGGCCTCCGGGTGCGGCATCCACTCCCGCGCTGCCGGCAGCGCGCCCCCTACGCCCTCGGTGCCCTCATTACTTGCGACGGTCGCCGTGCCATCCGGCAACAGCCAGTGTTGCACAGTCACCTTCATGTTGATCATGCCGTCGAACCGGCTGCCTGCAAACTGGCGGGCGACGCCCTCCACCAGCTTGTATGCGGGACCGTCCACCCAATCCACGTCGATGGACGCCCCGCCGGCGTAGGTATTAGTCCGAACAGAGAAACGGATTCCAGGAAAGCCGCTCTTGAGTGCCACCCTGACCAGCTTCGCTGTATCCGCCGCCGAGAGATATTTCGCTTCCATCACCACCGCTTATTAGCTTTCTACTCTGATGTAGTAATACTTTGATACCTTCTAAGGGATGGTATTAGTCGGTAATGAGTTACTTCAAGCAATCGCGATATGCCGAGCTACGGCTAGATCCACTATGTCACTTGAAGACATAACTTGCTTATGTCATTCTACGTCCTATGCCGAAGGCTACGCTGATCCTGCACCGCAAGCGCCGCTATGATGACGGCGCGATCCTGGAATTGAAGCTCTGGCAGGTGCCCGCTACCGTCCCTGGCTCCGGGCATCTGTTCAAGTATTCCCTGTTCTACGGCAACGGCGGGCGTCGGCTGGTCGGCTACGACAACGAGACGGGCAAGGGCGATCACCGGCACTACGGCGACAAGGAGGAAGCCTATGCGTTCACCGGCTTTCGGAAGATGCTGGCGGACTTCCTGGCCGACGTGCGGCGACTTCGAGGGAGCAAGCTATGAGTGAGGACATGAAGATCGTTGTTGGCGGCACGGCAGAGGATGACGCTGCCGCGTTCCTGGATGCTGTCGAACGGGCGGACCGTGGCGAGCATGTGAATGAGCGGGTGATGTCGTTCCAAAGCTGGGAGGGGCTAGCGTCGGTGATGACGGGGGAACGCTACCGCCTGCTGCGGCACCTGCACGCGCACCCTGAACCTTCTATAAACGCGCTCGCCCGGTCGCTGGGACGGCAGTATCGCCGGGTGCATGAGGACGTGACGGTTCTGGAAGGGGCGGGACTGGTGGCCCGGAACGAAGGTTCCGTGCGGACGACGGCCGACACGATCCAGGCGGAAATCCGGCTCTAGCCGGCCCTCTCTTTGGTCGGGAGGAAAGTTCATACGAGTTTTGGGAGAGACGCGGTGATGGAAGGGACGGGGTAGGGACCTAGCCACGGCCGGCCCACCCGCAGCGAAAGGGAGACCGCCGCGGCTGCGCCTGAATGGCCAGCCCGCTGCCACCTACACCTGGCATGTCGCGCCTGGCGGCGTCCTGGTCGTCATGGACCTGGATCGCGACGGCTGGCGCTCGGTCACCAACGACGCAGCCGGCGTCGTGTTCGACCTGACCGAGCTGCAGCCCGACTTGCTGCCCCGGTTACCAATGGTCTCCTACCGAGACAGCCTGGGGTTCTGGAACGCCCTCTGCACCGACGAGCAGGGCGGGTTCACAGGCTTCGAGCACATGGGCGCCCTGAGCGAGGCTGAAGCTGCGGCCTGAGTGCTGGCCTTACATGACTAAGCTGGCGCGGGGTGGCGCGGCCCATACTGCCGTTTGTTCGGGCGTTCTCACATGAGCCTGGTTCAGTTGGAACAGGTGTGAGCACCCTGCCTGGTTCCCTTGTTGACTTGCGTGGCGTAGGACAGCATCACGAGGCCGGGCTCAACCCCGCGCTGGGAAGGGAAGAAGCCAGCGGCGTGGACCGAAGGCGTCGCCGCGCCTATGGTCCATCCCAGCGCTGGCGGGGAAGCCCAAGACGCCCATGCTACGGGCGCCGATGGGTCGGGTTTATCGAGGGCAAAGCGTCGGCTGTCATGCAGACAACGCGATGGGTGAACGGGCCAGAAACACCGGCGTCCCCAGAACGTGGCAAGCAATTGTGGGACGCCTGATGTTTGTGGGACGCATTCCGTGGACGGAGGGACGGTCCTTTGACGGTGGGTGCCGGAGCCGTCCAGGAAGCGGACGGTTGCGGGACAGTCGAGCGAAATCAATGACGTTCATGTTGGCTCTGGCTTAGCGTTGTTTGCATGACAGCCGACGCTATGTCCTCTATCCTGCCCGCTCTGTAGTGTGACCCCGAGCTGATTACAAATCGAGGTCGGTCAGGCTTGCGAGATTCTGTGTTCGGCATCAGGTTGAGCAATGCTCACCCCATCCTCGTCGTCTCCTGCGGCATCACCAATTTCACCGCCCCCTCCTACTGCATTGGCATCTCCGCCGTCAGCACCACTAGCCGGATGCGGCACCCACTCGAACTCCCTAAGAAGCGGTTTTCAGAATTCCCGAGCGAGCCTGGGTGCAACCAGGAATATGCATGCGGCCTGGAGCAGGGCCTCGACGATGAAGCCGAGCCGGTCGTAGCGCAGGCCGAGGCGCTTGTTCTCCAGCAGCCAAGCGTTGGCGCGCTCCACCGGCCAGCGCCGCTTGCCCAGGCCAGAGCCGGGCGGCTGGCCGCGCTTGTGCAGGCGAGGCTCGGTGCGGTAGCCGCGGCACAGGTCGCGGTGAGCTTCGGCGTCGTAGCCCTTGTCGGCAAACGCCGTCCTGACCCGGACCATGACGGCGAAGGCGTCCCGGAACAGGCGCTCGAACATGACGGTGTCATTGACGTTGGCCGCCGTCGCCACGCAGGCCACCGGCAGGCCGTCGCCGTTGACCGCGACGTGATACTTGGTCCCCTTCTTGGCCCTGTCGGTCGGGTTGGGCCCGGTAAGCTCCCCGCCGCGCTTGGCGCGCACCGAGCAACTGTCCACGATCAGGTCCAGCGCTGTGTCAGGCTGGCTGCGCAGCATGCCGACCAGCATGGAATGCACGTGCCGCAGCACGCCCGTCTGCGCCCAGTCCGCCAAGCGACGCCGCAAGGTGGAGCCGCTCGCTTGAGCGTCCGTCGCCCGGAGGCTGCGCCACGGCGTGCCCTCGCGCAGGAACCGTCGCAACGTGGCCAGCACCCGCACCGTCTCGGTCGGCGGGTGGCCGGGACCACCGTCCCGAGCCGGCTCGCACCACTCAATCACCCGTGCAATCAGCTCCAAGATGTTCTCGTGCAACGCTGCCCTCCTTAACAGGAGGAAGCAGATAGGGAACACGGCAACGCACTGGTAGAGCAGACTTGTTCAACCCAAGGTAGTAGTGAAAACCGCCTCTAAAGAAAAACTGGATGGACACATCTGATACCAGACGCCGTGACCGTTGACTCGGATGTGACCCTGCTTGGGCTGGTTTTGTGATTCGCTCTGCCGCTTGGTTTGGCATGGGGACGATCATGGCGGTGGCGGTTATGCGGCAGGACGTGTCGGTGGGCGACTTGCGGCGCGAGGCTGGGCGGACGCGAGATGCCAAGGCGGCACGGCGGATGCTGGCGATCGCGCTCGTGATGGAGGGGCAGTCGCGCGAGGTTGCGGCTGAATGCTGCGGCATGGACCGGCAAACGTTGCGGGATTGGGTGCATCGCTTCAACGCGGACGGGCTTGCAGGTTTGTCCGACCTGCCCCGCTGCTGCGGCCCGAAGCCGCGCCTGTCGCCCGAGCGGGAGGCGAAGGTGGCCGAGTGGGTTGAGCAAGGGCCGGACCTGGCGCGCGACGGCGTCGTGCGCTGGCGCTGTGTTGACCTGCAGGAGCGGATTGGGCGCGAGTGGGGCGTCAGCCTGCACGAGCGCACGGTGGGCAAGCTGCTGCGCAAGCTGGCGTTCCGGCGCTTGTCGGTGCGCCCGCAGCACCCGAAGA
>CAXTDP010000006.1:0-27769 GCA_964242295.1 uncultured Acetobacteraceae bacterium
TCCCGAGCGTGCCGCCCGTCACCCCCGCGGCGCTGGACAGCTTGGCAGCGGGGGTTAAGTGACAAGCACGCCAGTCCTCGCGCCCGGGAACGGCCACGCGATGCCGCCACCATACCGGATCGTCATGCAAAGATGGTCGCGTGCGTGGCGTCCCAGGACAGCGTGACTGGCTGCCCCGGCGTCGTCGGTGCGGCGTCGGCCGGGCGCAGCACATGGCAATCCTGGCCGTCGGCCAGCCGGATGACGCAGCGCTGCGCGTTGCCCAAGTAGATGTTGTCCAGCACGGTGCCGCCGAGACCGGCTGCACCTTCCGACGCCGCATGGAGCCGGATGCGTTCCGGGCGGACCGCGACCGTCACCCGGTCGCCAGGTGCAGCCGCGCCGTGCGACGCGGCGCCGGCCAAGGCCCCCAACACTTCGACCTGGCATATCCCCTTACCCACGCCAGTGCTGACGACGCGGCCGGGGAAGAAGTTCGTCTCGCCGATGAAGCCGGCGACGAAGCGTGTCGCCGGCCGCTCATACAAGTCGGACGGCGTGCCCACCTGCTCGATCACCCCGGCATTGAACACCGCGATGCGGTCGCTCATCGTCAGCGCCTCCTCCTGGTCGTGGGTGACATACAGGACGGACATGCGCTGTTCCCGGTGCAGCCGCTTGATCTCCAGTTGCAATTGACCCCGCAGTTGCCGGTCCAGCGCGCCGAGCGGCTCATCCATGAGCAGCAGCGCCGGGCGATGCACCATGGCGCGGGCCAGGGCAACGCGCTGCTGCTGCCCTCCCGATAGCTGCCGCGGCAGGCGGTCGCCCAGCCCGGGCAGCCCGACCAGGCCCAGCACCTCGTCCACCCGCCGCCCGGTCTCGGCCCGGCCCACCCGCCGCATCTCCAGCGGAAAGGCGACGTTGCGCTGCACGGTCATGTGCGGGAACAGGGCGTAGTGCTGGAACACCATGCCGATGTCGCGACGATGCGGCGGCACCCGCTCCACCGGGGCGCCATCCAGCAGGATCGTCCCGGCATCCGGCCGCTGCAAGCCGGCCACCAGCATCAGCGTCGTCGTCTTGCCGGAGCCGGACGGCCCCAGGAAGGTCAGGAACTCGTGCCGGCGCAGCGCCAGGTCCACCCCTGCAACCGCTGCCTGGCCGGCATAGGACTTCTTGACGCCGCGCAACTCCAGCACGGCCGGGCCGCCGGTCATGCGTCCGGCTCGGGGCGCCGCCGCAGCAGCGCATCCAGCAGCAGGGCCAGCACCGCCACCAGGAAGGAAACCGATGCAATGGCCGCGACCGTCGGGTCGAAGTCGCCGCGCAGGTTGGACCACATCTGCACCGGCACCGGACGCACCCGCGCCGTGCTGACGAACAGCGAGACGATCAGCTCGTCGAACGAGACTACCGCGGCGAACAGCAGGCTCGACAGCACGCCCGGCAGCAGCAGCGGCAGCGTGACCCGGCGGAACGCGGTCCAGGGCGGCGCGCCGAGCGTGGCCGCTGCGCCCTCCAGCCGCGGGTCGAGGCCCTGCAGCGCCGCGCCGACGGTCGCGACGACATAGGGCAGCGTCAGCACGGTGTGCCCGATCACCAGGCCGGTCAGCGTCCCGTTGAGGCCCATGCCGCGGAACACGCCGAACAGCCCGGCCGCGACCAGGATGCCGGGCACGACGATGGGCGCCATCAGCAGGCCCCGGATGACTCCGGCTCCGGGGATGCTGCCCCGCGCCAGCGCGTAGGCCGCGGCGGTGCCCATGCCGGTCGCGAGAGGCGCCGCCACCGCCAGGATTTGCAGGCTGACGCCGACGGAGTCCAGCCAGGCCGGGTCGGACGCCAGGTTCCGATACCAGCGCCAGGATAGGCCCGGCGGTGGGAATTGCAGGAACGGCGCCGCGCTGAACGACACGATCACCACCACCGCCAACGGAGCCAGCAGCAGCGCCGCCGCCAGCAGGCACATGCCGCCGCGCAGCACCCGCCAGGGCGCCATGCCGTCGCCGGCGCTCACCGCGCGACCGCCCGCAAACCCACCGTCGCGTGCACGGCCCAAAGCAGCAGCCCGGTGGACGCCAGCAGGACGAGGGACAAGGCGCCGGCAACGCCCCAGTTGCCGTGGCCAATCTGGTCCTGGATCATCTGGGCGACCATAAGCTCGCGCGGGCCGCCCAGCATGGCCGGCAGCACGTAGTAGCCCAGCGCGCTGATGTAAACGAGCGTGCCCCCAGCCATCAGCCCCGGCAGCGTCAGCGGCAGATACACCCGCAGGAAGGCGCGGACCGGGTGCGCGCCCATCGTCAACGCCGCCTGCATCAGCGAAGGCTCGATCCGCGCCATGGCCGCGTGCAGCGGGAACACCGCGAAGGGCAGCAGCGTTTGCAGCGCGCCCAGCATCAGCCCGGTCATGTTGTAAAGCAGCGGCACCGGCGCGTCCGTGATCCCCAGCGCGAGCAGCGCCGCGTTCACCGGGCCGTTGCGCTGCAGCAGGATGACCGTCGCGAAGGCGCGCACCAGCAGGCTGGTCCAGAACGGCACGAGCACCACCGCCATCAGCACGCGCCGCAGCCGCGGGCCGCCATGCGCCATCGCGTGCGCGACGGGGAAGCCGAGCAAGAGGCACGCCGGGGTCAGCGCCGCACTGATCAGCGCGGTGTTCCACACCACGCGCAGGTAAACCGGGCGCTCCCACAGCAGCGCGAAGTTCTGCAGGCCCGGCCGCGGCTCGGTGAACGCCCGCAGCAGCAGCCAGCCGACCGGCCACACGAAGGCCGCCAGCAGCAGCAGCACCGACGGCGCCAGCAGCCAGGCGTGCCGGCCCACCCGCACCGGTTCAGCGCCTGCGGTCTAGGACAGCTTCCAGGCGGCCCACCGTTCCGTCAGCGCCTTCTGGTTGTCACGCCAGTAGGCGGCATTGATGACGAACCCCTTCTCGACGTTGGCCGGCGCGGTGGACAGCCAGGGTTCGACCGCCTTGTCTATGGACTCGAACGCCGCCGGGTTGGTGGGGGCGTAGGCGATCAGGTTGGCAAGCTTCGCCTGGTTCTCCGCCAGGGTCATCGTGTCAATCAGCCGCATCGCCGCCGCCCGGTTGCGGCTGCCGCGGGGGACGGCCAGGTAGTCAACGGATTGGATGTTCTGCTCCCACGACACCGCGATGGGCGCGCCCTTCTTCGCCGCGTCGAAGGCCCGGCCATTGAGAATCACGCCCAGCCCGACCTCCCCATCAATGAAAAGCTGCTGCGACTGCGAGTTGGTGGCCCAGAACACCGTGTCCCTGCGTATGGTGTCGAGCTTGCGGAAGGCACGGTCCACATCGAGCGGATACAGCTTGTCGGGCGCCACCCCGTCGGCCAGCAGCGCGACCTCGAGCGTCGCTACGACGTTGTCCGCCAGGGTGCGCTTGCCGGGGAAGCGCCGCAGGTCGAACAGGTCGGCCCACGTGCGCGGCTCCTTGCCGGCAGGGAACGCCTTGGTGCTGTAGCCGAGGTTGTAGGACCAGACGATGCAGCCGACCCCGTTCGGATGCACGAAGCGCGGCGCGATGCGGCTGGTGTCCACCACGCCAGTGTCTATCGGCTCGAACAGGTTGTCGGCGCTGCCGGCATACAGGAAGTCTATGGTGACGTCGGCCACGTCCCAGTCGGGCGCGCCGCCCTCGGCCATCGTGCGGAACTTGGCGATGTCCATCGGGCCGTCCTGCACCACGCGGGCGCCGGTCGCGGCGGCGAAGGGGTCGCAGTAGCAGACGCGCTCGGCATCCTGGTAGGCGCCGCCCCAGCTTGCGAATACGACGGTCTTGCCCTTGAGGTCCGCCGCCGCTTGGGCTCCGGCGGCCCACAGGCCGGAACAGGCGGAGGCTCCGAGCAGGACGGCGCGGCGGGTGGCGATTGGGCGCATGGCCATGCGGTCGGTCCTCCGGGAGGTTAGGCGTCTGGCAGATCAGCCTTGCAGGTTCTCCCGCAAGGTGCGGCCGGCATATTCGGTGCGGAACAGGCCGCGGCGCTGCAGCTCGGGCACCACGCCGCGGCAGAACTGCTCGAACATGCCGGGGAACGTCGTGGGCGTCACCACGAAACCGTCGCACACCTCGGCCTCGAAGAGCTCCTGCAGCCGGTCGGCGATCATGACGGGGGTGCCGACCAGCTCCCGCCCCTCGGCCCGCTTCACCGCGGCCTGCTTGAAGCCGATGCCCTCGGCCCGCATGACCTGGTCCAGCAGGTCCTTGGTGCCCTGGATTCCCTGGTTGCCCTGCAACTGCTCCAGCGTGGTCCCTGGCGCGAGCCGGGTCAGGTCGGCGCCGACGCTGCTGGAGGTGGCGGCCAGGCTCAGCTCCGGGTCTATGAGGCTGTTCAGGTAGTCCGCCCGCTCCCGTGCGATGGACTCGGTCTCGCCCAGCACCATCGTCACCGCGGGCAGGATGGCGCACTCGTGCGGCGCGCGGCCGTGCGCGGCCAGCCGGCCCTTCAAGTCGCCGTAGAAGGCGCGCATCTCGTCCTCGCCGCGCTGGATGGTGAACACGGCCTCCGCCCAGCGCGCCGCGAACTCCCGCCCGCGGTCGGAGCTGCCGGCCTGCATGATGACTGGGCGGCCCTGCGGGCTGCGCGGGATGGACAGCGGGCCGCGCGACTTGACCCAGCGTCCCACGTAGTTGGCGTAATGCACTTTCGCCGGGTCCGCGAGCACGCCGGCCTGCTTGTCGAGCACGAAGGCGTCGGCGTCCCAACTGTTCCAAAGGGCGAAGCAGGCCTCCAGCACCTCGTCCGCGCGGTCATACCGCTCGTCCTTGGGCCGCAGCTCGTCCAGCCCGGCATTCTGCGCCTCAAGGTCGGTCGCGGACGTGACCACGTTCCAGGCGACCCGGCCCTTGCTCATGACGTCCAGCGAGCCGAGCCAGCGCGCCAGGTGGTAGGCACTGTGGAAGCTGGTCGAGAGCGTCGCCCCTAGGCCGAGGTGCCGGGTGGCCGCCGCCATGACCGGCAGCACGACAGTCGGGTCGAGGAAGCTGATCTGGCCGCCGCGGCGCACGTAGGCGTCGTAGCTGCCGCCATGCAGGTCATACAGCCCAAACAGGTCGGCGAAGAAGCAGCCATCGAACCGCGCAGCCTCAAGCAGGCGGGCGATGTACTCATAGCGGCTCGGCTCCAGGATGTCGTCGAGCGTTGATTCCGGGTGGCGCCAGCCGCCGACGTGCAGCGCGGTCGGGCCGGTCTTGAGATAAGCGACGAGGTGCATCCGGCGCGGTGGCATCCGCTTCCCTAGCGCGCCGGCCAGGGCGGCGGCAATCGCATCCGTGGCGGCGCCGGTGCAGGGATCGGGCTGACGTCGGGCTGGCCCTTCCCGGGTGCTGACCAGGCGACCCTTATGGAGGTGAGCTTTGCGGTGGGATCATCGTGTCCGCTGCCGCGAGGGCGATGACCAATGCAGGAGCGCCGCCCGCTGCCCCGGTGCCGCACGGCTGGCACAGCGTTTGCTCCATCCTGGCACGACGTTTGCTTCGTGGCTGCCAGTAAGCCCTGGTTAGCGGCTGTGCCGGCGCCTCGCGCAGTCCGGAGCCTGGTGTGTGAGCAGACGGCCGAAAGGAAGCAGCGGTGATGTCGGATGTATTGCCCCTCCGCAGTCGAAGCCGGACCGATGCCGGCTGCTTCGACACGGATGCCGTCGCGTCCAAGGACCGATTCAGCTACTGGAACGAGACGCTATGCGCGTTCCTAAGCCCGGTTGCCAGCACCCAGCTTGCCAAGGATCGCCCATTCTCGGCCAAGCTGCGGCGGATGGACGCGGGAGCGCTGCAAGTAAGCGACATCCGGTTTTCCCCAATGCGCAACGACCGGACCCGGGACCTCCTGCGCAGCCGGCCGAACGAGAATTTCTTTGTTGCCCTAATGGTCGCCGGCCACGGCCGGCTCGTGCAGGACCAGCGATGCGCCACGCCCGGCCCGGGGGACGTCGTCATCTATGACTCCGGACGCCCGTTCACCTGGGCCTTCGACGGGGACAGCAGGATGCTGATCGGGCAACTGCCCCGGCGGTTGCTGTCGTCGCGCATCCCGGCGTCGGATCAGGTTGCGGCCCGGACGCTGCGGTGCGGCGAACCCTGCGCGTCCCTCGTCGCCAGCGTGCTGAACGAGACGATCAGGCTGGACGCCGCACCGGACGAACCCGCATTGCAGCGCCTGGGCGCCTCGCTGGCGGACACGCTGGCGGCGGCGCTCGAGTTCGGTCTGACCCAGGGCAAGCACAGTCTCGGCCACCAGGACCTGCTCGGCCGCGCCAAGGCCACCCTGCTGCGCCACATCGAGGACCCCGATTTCGACTTCTCACGGCTGGTCAGCGAACTCGGCGTGTCCGGGCGCACGCTCTGCCGCGTCTTCGCCGCCGACGGCACGACGGCGATACGGTGGCTGTGGCGGCAGCGGCTTGAACACGCCCACCGGCTGCTGGACGAGCGCAGGGTCAGCACCGTCAGCCAAGCCGCGATGCGGTCCGGCTTCAACGACCTGTCGCATTTCGCGCGGGCCTTCAAGACCCGGTACGGGGAGATGCCGAGGTCGGTCCTGCGCGAGCGCGCTCAATAGCGGGCGCATCCTGCCGTCAGGCTGCGCCGGGCCGGTCTGGCACGCACGGTCAAGTATTTTGGCGAGGGGAGCCGAGACACCAGCGGGAGCCGGACCTACCAACGTCAAGCCATGCGACGCCAGCTTTTGGGGAAGACCGCCACGTGCACTACGAGTCCATCGCCAGCCTGTCCGCCGGGATCAAGAGCAAGTCGGTCTCGCCGGTCGAGGTGACACGATACATGCTGGCCCGGATCGCGGCCCGGGACGGGACGAGCGGAGCCTATGCGACGCTTGTGGCCGAACGTGCGACGGCGCGAGCCGCGGCAGCCGAGCAGGAGATCGAGCGGGGCCTGTGGCGCGGCCCCTTGCACGGAATTCCGATCGGCCTGAAGGACATCATCTATACCGACTTCGCCGAGACCGCAGCCGGCACGGCGATCCATCACGGCTTCAAGCCGCCGTTCAGCGCCACGGTTACCGAACGCCTAGAGGCGGCCGGCGCGATCACCCTGGGCAAGCTGAAGACGACCGAGCAGGCGTTCGCCGACCATCATCCGTCGATCCCGGCGCCGATCAATCCATGGGGGGCGGATTATTGGACCGGTTCGTCATCGTCCGGCTCGGGGGTGGCGACGGCGGCCGGGCTGGCGTTCGGCACGCTCGGATCGGATACCGGCGGCTCGATCCGCCTGCCGTCGGCGGCGAACGGGATCACCGGCCTGAAGCCGACCTGGGGCAGGGTCAGCCGATACGGGGTGTTTCCGTTGGCCGACACGCTCGACCACGTGGGTCCGATGACCCGTTCGGCCGTAGATGCGGCGATCATGCTGGAAGTGATCGCCGGGGCGGACCCGAACGATCCGACCGCGCTGCATGACCCGGTGCCGGCGTATGCGTCCCTGTGCGAAGCGGGCATACGCGGCCTCAAAATCGGCATGCCGCGCGACTTCGTCATGTCCGGGATAGACGACCAGGTGGCGGCTGCGTGGGAGGCGACGTCCCGGTCGCTGGAGCGGCTCGGTGCCGTGCTGCATCCGATGGAGTTCCCGGAGTGGCGCGAGGCGGTGGGCCATTGGGGCCTGCTGTGCGCCGCCGAGACCGCCTGGGCGCATCGCGACACGCATCCGTCGCGCAAGGCGGAGTATGGGTCGGTGCTCTCGAACTTCATCGAGATGGGGCAGTCGGCGACCGCGCCGCAGCTTGCCGAGGCCAACATCGCCCGCGTGACGTTCCAGTCGCGCATGGCGGCGGCGTTCGGCGGCTTGGACCTCATCCTGATGCCGACGCTGCCGTCCCGGGTGCCGACCACGGCGGAGTGGTTGGATCGGGCGGGCGGTGACTTCAGCGAATACCTGCGCTTCACCATTCCGGCCGACCTGACCGGCGGCCCGACGATCACCTTCCCCGCATCTTTCGACTCCGGCGGCATGCCGATCACGATGCAGCTCTACGGTCCCCACCTTTCGGAGCCCCTGCTTTGCCAAGCGGGAGCGGCGTTCCAGCGCGCGACCGACTGGCACCTCCGCCATCCGCAGGATTGAACGCGCACCGTCTTCCCCCTTGTTCCGAGGCGCCTCTGACATGACCGTTCCCGACTGGCTCAATACCTCCATCATGGCAAAGCGCGGCGTGGCGGCCGGCAAGAAAGGCCGCGAGCATCGGATCACCGACGCCGAACAGGGCGAGCACCACTTTGTTTATGGCCCCTACGCCAAGCCGATCCTGACCATCGAACCCGGTGACACGCTGGTCGTGGACACCGAGGACGCCTTCAGCGGCAAGATCACCTCCGAGCAGGACAAGCCGAGCGAGAAGCTCAACCATCCCTTCCTCAACCCGCAGAGCGGGCCGTTCGGCGTACGTGGCGCCGAGAAGGGCGACTGCCTTGCGGTGCACATCCAGTCGGTCGAAACGCGCGGCGAATACGGGACGACGGCGCTGATCCCCGAGTTCGGCGGCCTGGTTGGAACGTCCACCACGGCCATGCTCAACCCGCCGCTGCCCGAGAAGGTGAAACGGATGCGCATTGACGCCGCCGGGGTGCATTTCAGCGACAAGATCGTGCTGCCCTATGAGCCGTTCATCGGCACCATCGGGGTGTCGCCGCAGATCGAGGCGATCTCCTCGCTGGTGCCGGACTACTACGGCGGGAACATGGACCTGCCGGACGTGGCGCCGGGGGCCGTGATCTACCTGCCGGTCAACATCCCCGGCGCGTCCCTGTTCGTCGGTGACTGCCACGCGACCCAGGGAGACGGCGAGTTGACCGGCGTCGCGGTCGAACAGCGGGCGACCGTCCGCCTGACGGTGGACGTCATCAAGGGATGGAGCTTCGCCTGGCCGCGGCTGGAGACGGCCGACGTCATCATGACCATCGGCAGCGCCCGCCCGTTGGAAGATGCGGCCCGCATCGCCTACCGCGAGCTGTGCCGCTGGATGGCGTTCGAATACGGCTTCGACGAACTCGACGCCTACATGCTGCTCAGCCAGGCCGGCCGTATCCGCCTCGGCAACATGGTTGATCCCAAGTACACGATGGGGGCTTCCATCCTGAAAAAGTACCTCGCTGCGTGAGCCTGGAGCTGCCTGAGCCTGGGCGCGGTGTTGGACGTGTGAGCCACAAGGAGGATCGGATGAACTTGAAATCGGTATTGCTGGGCGGCGCGGCGGCGCTGATGTTGGTCATGCAGGGCACCCCGGCGAAAGCCGCCGACCCGATCAAGGTCGGGCTCATCGAGGACATCTCGGGCGACTTCGCGGCGATTGGCTTGCCCAAGCTGCACGGCTCGATGCTGGCGATGGAGGAGATCAACAAGGCCGGCGGGATCATGGGCCGCCCGATCGCGATCACCCACCTCGACCCCCAGGGCGACAACGCCCGCTACCAGGAGTTCGCGCGCCGCCTGCTGGAGCGGGACCATGTTGACGTGCTGATCGGCGGCATCACCTCGGCATCGCGTGAGGCGATCCGCCCGATCGTGGACAAGGGGAGCACGCCGTACTTCTACACCAACCAGTATGAAGGCGGCGTTTGCGACGCCAACGAGTTCTCGACCGGCGCCATCCCCGAGCAGCAATTCTCGACCCTGATCCCCTACATGGTCAAGACGTTCGGCCCCAAAGCCTACGTGGTGGCGGCCGACTACAACTTCGGCCAGCTTTCCGCCGAATGGAACCGCGCCATCCTCAAGCAGCCTGACGTCAACGGCTCCGTGGTCGGCGAGGAGTTCATCCCGCTCGGCGTCAGCCAGTTCGCCCAGACCGTCCAGAACATCCAGAAAGCCAAGCCCGACTGGCTGCTGACCATCAACGTCGGCGACGCGCAGGACAGCTTCTTCGAGCAAGCCTCGGCCGCGAAGCTCAACCTTCCCATGGGATCTTCCATCAAGATCATGCTCGGCTTCGAGCACAAGCGGTTCAAGCCGCCGGCGCTCAGCAACATGCATGCGGCGGCGAACTGGTTCGAGGAGCTGAACACGCCGGCTGCCGAGGATTTCAAGAAGCGCTGGCACGCCAAGTATCCGGACGAGCCGTATATCAACGACATGGGCTACAACGCCTATGTCACCATGTATCTGTATAAGGCGATGGCCGAAAAGGCGAAGTCAACCAAGCTTGAGGACCTCCGTCACGCGGTGGCGGACGGCAATCTCTGCGTGGACGCTCCCGAGGGCCGCATCTGCGTGGACCCAAAAAGCCAGCATATGAGCCATCACATGTATCTGCTGTCGGTGGACGCCAAGCACGACGTGCACATTGACCAGGATTTCGGCGTCATCCAGCCATACTGGCTTTCTCAGGTCGGCTGCGACCTGACCAAGGACAATCCGCAAGAGCAATACAGCCCCGACAACCTGCCGCAGAAGTAACGGCTTCGACCAGGCGAGGACATCGGCAATGCTGGGCAACCTGTTCTCCTACCTCTACCAGTTTGCCGATGTCTTCGCCTTCCTGATCCTGTCGTCGGCCGGGCTTGCCATCGTGTTCGGCATGATGGGCGTCATCAACATGGCCCACGGCGAGTTCATCATGTGCGGGGCTTACGTCACCGTGGGCATGAGCCGGCTTGGGTTGCCCTTGGTGCTGTCCCAGCTTTGCGGCGCGCTGGTCGCCGGGCTGATCGGCGTGGTGGTCGAGGTCGTCATCGTCCGGCGCTTCTACCAGCGCCCGGCCGACACCTTGCTGGCCACCTGGGGATTGAGCCTGGTCGTCACGCAGGGGACGGTCCTGCTGCTCGGCTCCAGCCTGGCCGGGATCGGCACGCCGGTGGGCAGCTTCACCGTCGGCGAGTATTCCTTTTCGACGTATCGGATGGAGCTGTTCGGCGCATCGCTGGCGGTGCTGGCCTTCGTCTACATCGTCTTCATGCGCACCCAGTTCGGGGTCCTGGCCCGTGCCACGATGCAGCATGCGTCCATGGCGCGGGCGCTTGGGGTGCGGATCAACTGGGTGTATGCGCTCAGCTTCGGCCTGGGCACCGGGCTTGCCGGGCTGTGCGGCGGGCTTTATGCGCCCACGATGAGCCTGATCCCGACCATGGGGTCCTCCTTTGTGGTCGAGAGCTTCGTAACCGTGGTGATCGGCGGCGCAAACCTGCTGCTCGGCACCGCGCCCGCCGGCGTCCTGCTCGCCATCATCCGCACCGGCCTGAACGCCTGGCACGGCCAGATCGTCGGTCAGATCGGGATGCTGCTCGCCGTCATCCTGGTCATCCGCGTCCTGCCCGATGGGATCACCGGCTGGGTCAACCGCCGTCTGCGCTGAACCGGAGAACCCGCATGCTCCACCTCCTTAATGGTCCGCAGACGCTGGGAACCGGGCCGCGTTTCTGGGGCGGCTTCGCCGTCGTCCTCGCGCTGGCGCTTGCCTATCCGCTCGTGGCCGATCCGTACGACGTCGGCAACTTCGCCTACTTCCTGATTTGGATCTTCATGGCGCTCGGCCTGTGCCTCATGTGGGGCTATGGCGGCGTGATGTCGTTCGGGCAGACCTTCTTCTTCGGCATCTCCGGCTACTCCTACGGCGTCATCGCCATCAACCTCGGCGGGCGGGGCTTCTCGACGTTCGAGGCGCTCGCGCTCGCGGTGCTGCTGGCCGCAGCCGTGGCCGCCGTGCTCGGCTACTTCATGATCTGGGGCCGTGTCGGCGGCGTCTTCTTCGGGATCGTCACCCTGGCCGCGGCGCTTGTCCTGGCCTTCTTCCTCGGCCAGACGGCGGGGCCGGAATGGCGGATCGGCCGCGCCCGCCTCAACGGCTTCAACGGCATGAAGGGGATGAAGGCGCTCAACATGCCATGGGGCGACCGCACGCTCGTCTTCGACGGGGTAGCCCTCTACTTCCTGATGATCGGCATGCTGCTCGTCGTCTATCTCGGCCTGCGCATGCTGGTGAACTCCCGCTTCGGCAACGTGGTCGTGGCGATCCGCGAGGACGAGCAGCGCGCCGAACTGCTCGGCTACGACGTACGCAAGTATCGGCTGGCGACCTTCTGCATCGGCAGTGCGCTGGCCGGGCTAAGCGGCGCGCTCTACACCGCCTGGGGCCAGTTCATCACGCCGTCCAGCATCGGCCTGCCCTTCGCCGCGATGCCGATCGTCTGGGTGTCGTTCTCCGGGCGCCAGGACCTGACGGCGACGCTCGTCGGCACCTTCGTCTTCCTGTTCGCCTACCAACTACTCACCGTTTACAGCCAGCAGGCCGCGCTCGTGCTGACCGGGCTGCTGCTCCTGCTGACGGTGATGTATGTCCCGGAGGGCTTCGTGGTCGGCCTGGTCAAGCTGGCAAGCTGGCCGGCCCGGCGGCGGCACGCTGCGGTGCTCGCCACGCCGGCCGGGGAATAGGCGGTGCATCCGCTCCTGTCCGCCGATGGCGCGTCCAAATCCTTTGGGGGCCTCGCCGCGGTGTCCGACGTGTCGCTCGATGTCGCGCAGGGTGACATCCACTGCCTGATCGGTCCGAACGGCGCCGGCAAGAGCACGCTGTTCCGCCTGATCGTCGGGACCTATCCGCCCACCGCCGGGCGCATCCGCTTCGACGGCGCCGATGTCACGGCCGAGCGGCCCTATCAGCGCGTCAAGCGCGGCATGAGCATCAAGATGCAGACGCCATCGGTGTTCAAGGAGCTGCCGGTCCGGCAGAACGTTCACATCGCCCTGCAGCACCACGTCGCCCGGCATCAACTGCGGGCCGAGGAGGACCGGCTGCTCGCCCTGCTGAACCTCGGCGCCGACGCCGACAAGCTTGCCGGGCAGCTTGCCCACGGGCAGCAGCAGTGGCTTGAGATCGGCATGGCGCTGGCGCTGAAACCGAAGCTGCTGCTGCTCGACGAGCCGACCGCCGGCATGTCGCCGGAGGAGACATTCCAGACCGGCGAACTCATCCTGCGCCTCAATGGCGAGGGGATGACGATGCTGGTGGTGGAGCACGACATGGCGTTCGTGCGCCAGATCGCCAAGATGGTCACGGTGTTGCACTACGGGCGGGTGTTCGCGCGCGGCCCGATCGAGACGATCATCGCCGATCCCGACGTCGCCGAAATCTATCTGGGCCGCACCAATGAGCGCTGAACCCGTCCTCGATGTCACTGGCCTGTGGGCGCGCTACGGCGAGACGCCGATCCTGCAGGGGGTGGACCTCCGTGTCGCCAAGGGTGAGATCGTGAGCCTGATCGGCCGGAACGGGGTCGGCAAGACCACGACGATGCGCTGCCTGATCGGGCTGCTCAAGACGGCGGCCGGCTCGGTCCGGCTGCTCGGCCAGGATGTCACCGCGCTCCCGGCCGAGCGCCGCGCGCGGCTCGGCATGGGCTACATCCCGCAGGGCCGCCACGTTTTCCCGCGCATGACGGTGGATGAGAACCTGGCGGTCGGGCGGCTGATCGGCGGACGCCACGGGACGAAGCTGCCCGACCTGGTGTTCGAGTCCTTTCCCCGCCTGAAGGAGCGGCGACGCCAGATTGCCGGCACCATGTCGGGCGGCGAGCAGCAGCAACTCGCGATCGGGCGGGCGCTGATCGGCAATCCAACGCTCATGCTGCTCGACGAACCGTCGGAGGGCATCCAGCCCTCCATCGTCCAGTTGATCTGCGCGGCGCTGCGTTCGTTCTGCCGCGATCTCGGCACGACCATCCTGTTTGTCGAGCAGAACCTCGACACGATCCTGTCCCTCAGCGACCGGTCGTACGTCATGGAAAAGGGGCGTGTCGTCGCGGCCATTCCGCCGGGACAGGTGACGGCTGAGGAAGTCCGCCGGCATCTGATGCTGTGACGCCGGCGGCATGGGCGCCCGTGCCGCCGCTGCGCGCCGGGTGCGCTTACGTCATCGCCGCCGCGGCCTCCACGACCGGGGCCGTCCGGCGTGACGCTATCACCGCGGCCAGGCTGACTGCGGCGGCGAACGACAGCCACAGCGCCGGCGACGCCCGGTCCCCGGTCCAGCCGATCAGCGCCGTGGACACCAGCGGCGTGAAGCCGCCGAACACCGCCGTCGCCAGGCTGAATGCCAGCGAGAACCCGGCCGTCCGCACCTGCGGCGGCATGATCTCCGCCAGCAGCGGGATCATCGCGCCGTTATACAGGCCGAAGAACGAGGAGAACAGCAGCACCACCGCCAGCAGCTTGCCGAAGCTCGGTGCGGCCACCAGCCAGGTCAGGCAGGGATAGGACACCAGGAGGGTCACGACCGGCACCAGGAACAGCAGCGGGTAGCGGCCGATCCGGTCGCTGATCGCCCCGCCGACCGGCAGCCAGATGAAGTTGCTGAACCCGACCAGCAAGGTCACGACTAGCACTCCGAACTGATCCATGTGCAGCGCCTCACGCCCATAGGTCGGGGTGTAGGCGGTGATGAGGTAGAACGTCGTCGTCGTCAGCACCGACAGGCCCATGCCGGTCAGCACCAGCCCCCAGTTCGCCCCCAGCATCCGGAACACATCGCCGACCGAGTGCGCCTTGTGCTGCATTCGCCGGAACGCTTCCGTCTCGTCCAGGGAGCGGCGCAGCCACAGGATCAGCGGGATGATGGCGCAGCCGATCAGCAGCGGTATGCGCCAGCCGAAGCTGCCCATCTGCTCCGGCGTCAGCGATCCCGTCAGCGCCACACCGATCAGTGCGGCGATGATGACCGCAACCTGCTGGCTCGCCGACTGCCAGGAGCAGTAAAAGCCGCGGTGCCCCGGCGTCGCGATCTCCGCCAGGTAGATCGACACGCCGCCCAACTCCGCACCGGCGGAGAAGCCCTGCAGCAGCCGCCCCGCCACGATGACGAGCGGCGCCGCAATGCCGATGGCGGCATAGCCCGGCGTGACCGCGATGGTCAGCGTGCCCACCGCCATCATAGCAAGTGTCACAATCAGGCCCTTCCGCCGGCCTACCCGGTCAATGTAGGCCCCCAGGAAGATCGCCCCCAACGGACGCATCAGGAACCCGACGCCGAAGGTCGCCAGGGACAGCATCAGCGACGCGAGCGGGTCGCCCGACGGGAAGAACACGCGGCCGATATAGGCGGCATAGTAGCCGTAAACGAAGAAGTCGTACTGCTCCAGGAAATTGCCGCTGGCGACGCGGATCACATCGCCAATGCGCTTCTGCCGTTCGGCTGGAGTCAAGTCGGACATGGTTCCTCCTGGTCCCCGCCCCTTTGCGGGGTCGGGGTGGTATCAGCGGGCCGGCGTGGCTGCGGGCACGACGTGCGGCTTGGGGCCGCTTGCGCCGGGCCGCTCGATGGCATGGCGGATCAGCGCGCCCATGCGGTAGATGCCGTGCACGAATTTGCTGTATGGCATCGTTGCGAAAAACGCCAGCACGAAGCCCAGGTGGACCGCAAGCGCCGTGCCCATCGCACCGGTGGCCCTGACCGCCAGCAGCAACTCCCCGGTCACGCCGATCATCAACAGGAGCAGCAGCAGCCCGGCGTCCGCGCCCAGCAAGCGGCGCGCTTGCGGCTCCTGGTCGCCGGCCAGCTTCATCCAGAACAGCCCGGCGGTCCCCGCGATCAGCCCGGCGCCGCCAACGGTGCCCAGCAGCACCGGCAGGCTCCAGAACCGGTAGGGCGCCGCCCAGCCCAGCAGATGGTCATACACCGTCGCCGTGGAGGTCGAGGCGAAGCACAGCAGGAAGCCATAGGCCATCAGGTGATGGAACCAGCGCCGCTGGGTGGAGAAGCTGGCGTCGGTGTCGTTGCAGCCGTGCCCGCCGCCGCCGAGGTAGCGCAGCGTCGCCGCATCGCGGAACGCTTGCAGCAGCGGGCGGCCCTGCGCCAGCTCCGCCGCCCGGCCGCCGGTATCGCGCCAGAACCGCGCGAAGCCGATCCCGAGCGCCAGGACCGAAAACAGGAACGTCGCGGACGCCACGCCGACCATCACGCCATACGGCACCACGTTGTAGAAGCCGGCGCCAGGCACCACCGGCTGCGGCCCGAACAGCACGGCATGGCGCTGCAGCAGCATGGCCAGCAGCAGCACGCCGCCCACCCCCAGCGCCATCGCCAGCGACATCACCAAGCCGTTGCGCCGGTAAAGCGCCGCCAAGGGACCGGGCCAGGCGTATTGCGCGTAGCTTTCGCTGCGCACCTCGGCCAGCACGCGCGGCACGTTGATGCCGAACTCATGCGGCGGCGCATACTGGCAGGCGTAATAGCAGCCTTTGCAGGAGTGGCAGAGGTTGGCGAGGTAGTTCAGGTCGCCGCCGGTGAACTCGCGCCGCAGCTCCATCGCCGGGAACACGGCGCAGTAGCCCTCGCAGTAGCGGCAGGCGTTGCAGACCTCCATCGCGCGCCGGGCTTCCAGCACCGCCGGGGTTTCTTCCGGGATCGCCTCTCCAGCGGCCAGCTTGGTCAGGTCAATTGCTTGCATATTTCGCTGCCTCCTGTCCGGCGATGCGTCCGAACACCGTGCCGATGGCCATGCCGAACCCGGCCAGGTAACCCCGCCCGAGGATGCTGCCGGCCATGATCTCGCCCGAGGCGAACAGGTTGGCCGCCGGCCGGCCATCCTCCATGATGACCTGTGCCCGCTCGTTCACCCGCACGCCCAGGTAGGTGAAGGTAATGCCGGGCCGCAGCGGGTAGCCGATGAACGGCGGCTCGGCGATCGGCCGCGCCCAGTTGGTCTTGGGCGGGTCCAGCCCCTCGGTATGGACGCCGTCCAGCCGGCTGCTGTCGAAGGCGCCGGGCTGGCAGGCGGCGTTGAACGCCTCGACCGTCGCCGTGACCGCGGTGGGATCGAGGCCGAGCTTGACCGCCAGCTCCCCGATGGTGGCCGCTTTGATGGCGGGGAAGACGGAGGGCATGAACAGCCGCTCGCTCCGGCTGTCTATGATGCTGTAGGCGACCTGGTCCGGCTGCTGCGCCACCAGGCGGCCCCAGATGGCGTAGCGCTTGGGCCAGACGTCCTGGCCCTCGTCGTAGAAGCGCTGGCCGTGCCGGTTCACCACGACCGAGAACGGCACGCAGTCCAGCCGCGTGACGATGCCGCCGTCGAACTTGGGGGAGCGGCCATCAATGGCGACGGCATGGCACTGCTTGGGATCGCCGACGGAAGCCACCCCCTGTTGCAGCAGGTTCCGCAGCACGCGGCCGGTGGCGTAGGGCGTGCCGCGTATCAGGAAGTTCTCCGCGGCGTCGCCCCAGGCTTCCTTCAGCCATTCGATGTTGGCCTGGAAGCCGCCGGAGGACACGACGACGACCTTGCCGCGCACCTCCAGGGGAAAGCCATGGCTGGTGACGGTGATCTTGCGGACGAAGCCGTCGTCGAGGGTGATCGCCTGCACCTCGGTGTCATACAGCACCTTCACGCCCAGGCGCTCGGCGGTGGCGTAGTAGGCGTTCACCAGCGCCTTGCCGCCGCCCAGGAAGAAGGCGTTGGTGCGGGACAGGTTCAGCGTGCCGGTCAGCGACGGCTGGAAGCGGACGCCGCAGCGGGCCATGAAGGGCAGGGCGTCCTGGGTGGCGCGTATGGTCAGCCGGGCCAGGTGCTCGTCGGTTTCGCCGCCGGTGACGCGCAGCAGGTCATCCCAGTATTCGTCCTCAAGGTAGCTGTCGGTCAGCACTTCCGTCGGCGCGGCGTGCATGGCGCGCAAGTTGCGGGTGTGCCGGCTGTTGCCGCCGCGCATGGCCTTCGGCGCGTGCTCCAGCACCAGGACGGAGGCGCCGGCCTCCCGCGCGGTGACCGCCGCGGTCAGGGCGGCATTGCCGCCACCGACGATCACGACGTCATAGGTCAGCGCCGCATCCGCCATGCCCCTGTGTCCCCGATTGTATCCGGTGGGATACCGTTTCCGCGCTGGGCGTCACGGAGTCAAGCGCTGCGTGCGGCCCTGCAGCTCTATCCTGGTGCGGAAGGCGTTTTGTATGTGGGCGCGCGCAGCCGCTTCCGCGGCGTCGGGATCACGACCGGCAATCCCGGCGACGATGGCCGCATGTTCCTCGATGGACCGGGCAGCCCGGCCCGGCGCCCCGAGCGTCGTGCCGGCCAGCAGGGCCAGCGACAGCCGCAGCGTTTCCAGCGCAGTGTTCAAGTAGCGGTTGCGCGCCATGTCCCTGACCTGGTGGTGGAACTGCCGGTTGGTCTGCGCCAGGCGTGCCGGGTCGGCTGTCAGGCCCTGGTCGCCCTCCACCATGCGCTGCAGCACGCCGATCTCGACGGCCGTGGCGTGCTGCGCAGCCAACCGTGCCGCCGTGCCCTCCAGCACCTCCCGCAGCAGGTACATCTCGGCGACCTCGCCGTAGCTGAGTGCCGCGACGACGGCGCCGTGGTGCGGCTCATGCTGGACCAGGCCCTGCAGCTCCAGCCGCTTGAGCGCCTCGCGCACCGGCGTCCGGCTGATGTCGAAACGCTGTGCCAGCTCCGCTTCCCGCAGGCGCGTGCCCGGCGGCAGGCGGCCGTCCTCGATCTCGGTCAGGAGCAGGTCGTAAGCTCCGGTGGCGCTGGAGCGGCTGGCGGTCATACGGCGGTGTTCCGTGTTGCAGTCGTGGTGATGGTGTCCTCCGGCGCAGCCAGCAAAACAATGCCGCGGCACGAGGCTTGCAAAGATTTCCCCAAGCTGAAGCCGCACATTGGAGAACCGCCATGCGACGTCGAACCCTCTTGGGCGCCGGAATGGCAGGCGCCGCCACGCTCGCGTGCCCGTCCATCGTGCGGGCGCAATCCGCGACCACGCTGCGCTTCGTCCCTTACGCCGATCTCGCCTTGCTCGACCCGGCCGTCAGTGCCTTCGTGACGCGCAACCACGTGCTCATGGTGTTCGACACCCTGTTCGGCGTGGACGAGGCCGGGACGGCGCAGCTGCAGATGCTGGCGGGCTACACCACCGAACCGGACGGCCTGACCTGGACCCTGACCCTGCGCGACGGGCTGCGCTTCCATGACGGCAGCCCGGTGCTGGCGCGCGACGCCGTGGCCAGCATCCGGCGCTGGTGGGTGTCCGACGCCTTCGGCCAGGCATTGGCCGCAGCGACCGACGACCTGTCCGCCCCTGACGACCGCACGATCCGCTTCCGCCTTCGCCGCCGCTTCCACCTGTTGCCCGATGCCCTGGCGCATCCCACCAACACCATGTGCGCCATCATGCCGGAGCGCCTGGCCGCCACCTCGGCCAGCAGCCGGCTGACCGAGATGGTCGGCAGCGGCCCGTTCCGTTACCTGCCGGCGGAGCGCGTGCCCGGCGCCCGCAACGTTTATGCCCGCTTCGATAACTACGTGCCGCGGGGGGGCACGCCGTCGTTCACCGCCGGGCCGCGCATTGTGCATTTCGACCGCGTGGAGTGGCTCACCACCCCCGATCCAGCCACCCAGGTCGCGGCGCTGCAAGCGGGCGAGGTGGATTGGGTGGAGCAGCCCCTGATGGACTTGGTGCCCTCGCTGAAGGCCAACCGGGCGCTGCGGGTGGAGGTGGTGGAGACTAGGGGCCTGATCGGCTTCCTGCGCTTCAACCAGCTATTCCCGCCCTTCGACAACCCGGCGGTCCGCCGCGCGGTGCTGCGGGCGGTGAACCAGCGTGAGTTCATGGAGGCCGTGGTGGGCGACAACGCCCCGTTCGACAGCCATTGCGGCCTGTTCACCACCGGCACGCCGCTGGCGAACGACGCGGGGATGGAGGCGCTGAGCGGCGCCCACGCCACGGACGCGCTACGGCGCGAGCTGCAGGCGGCGGGCTACAAGGGTGAGCGCATCATCTATCTTGAGCCGACGGACGTGCCGCGCATCAACGCCATTGCCGAGGTCGGCGCCAGCATGCTTCGCAAGCTCGGCATGAACGTTGATGTCGTCGCCACCGACTGGGGCACCACCGTCCAGCGCTCGGTCAGCCGCAAGCCGCCGGACCAGGGCGGCTGGCACATGTTCGCCGCGTTCTCCGGCGGCTGGGACATGGGCAACCCCGGCTCCCACCAACTGATGCGCGGCAACGGCGAGAACGCCTACAACGGCTGGCCCACGCTGCCGAAGCTGGAAGCGCTGCGCGACGAGTGGCTGCAGGCGGAGGACCAAGCGGCGCAGCTCGCCCTGGCGCGCAGGATGCAGGAGCAGGCGCTACAGGATGTGCCGTACCTGCCAGTGGGATCGTACTACCAGCCCGTTGCCTACAAGGCGGACCTGACCGGGGTTCCAAAAGGGCTGGTGCAGTTCACCGGCGTCAAGCGGGGCTGACGGGCCGGGGAATAACCCCGGCGTCCTTGGAACAGGAGCGGCGGGTTCCGATATCTCAGCCCCGGGGACGCCGGGACACGGAGGTGGCGGCGATGGCGAGTGGTTGGGCCCCGGACGGGGCGGTCCAGGACCAGATTGACGATACTGTCAGGGACGGCGTGCTACGGGCGCGTGCCCGCATGCAGGCGGGCGAGGGCGCGACTCACTGCGTCGAATGCGGAGAGGAAATCCCCGAGGCGCGCCGCCGTGCGTTGCCCGGTGTCCGGACCTGCATCGTGTGCCAGTCGGCCCATGACAGCCGTCCCGCGAACATCGGCTTCAACCGCAGGGGCAGCAAGGACAGCCAGCTCAAATAAAGCCCTGCCTCAAGGCCCAACGGGACGGTTCACCTCACCCCGGTTCTGCGCAGGCGCATCCGTCCATGATCGCGCTGATCTCCGCGGCGGAAAGGACGCCGATTTCGGCGATGAACACGATGCGCGCCCGAGGCGCCCCGGGCGGTGGCGTCCCGGCCGGAGCAAGGGTCGCGCGCCCGCCGGCAAGTTGGAACAGCATCTGGCGGCCGGGCTGCTCGACCGTCTCAAAGAAGCCTTTGGCCCTGGCGAGCCTCGGCGCAAGGCGACCGATGGCGCGTTGCAGGCGGGCCAGCGACACCGGTTGCTGGGAAACCCAACTAAGGGTTTCGAACCGCTCCATTGCCGGATGGCGCCGGCCCGGGTCACGTGGCGCCGGTGCACGGTCAGAATCCTCCGGAAACAGCAGCGCCGGCGGCACCTTGCCATGCCAGGCATCCACCAGGACCGCCGCTGGCTTGATCGCCGTCACGGCCCGGCGGATCAGCTCCCGCCCGCCGGCGTCCGCCAAATCCACCTTGCTCAGCGCCACGATGTCCGCAGACCTGATCTGGGAACCGAGCAACGCGTCATCCAACGCTTCCGCCGGCGCCGTCGCGTCCACCACGCACAGCACCGTCTCCAACGGCGCCTCCTGCCAGATCACGGGGTCCATGAGGTTGCGGACGATATCCGCGGGGTCGGCGACGCCGCTGGTCTCGATCACGATGGCCTCCGGGCGGGGGCTGCGCCGCAGGATCGCCGCAAGCGTGCGCAGCAGGTCGCCCTCCAGCGAGCAGCAGATGCAGCCGTTGGCCAGGCTGACGACCCCATCGCTGGCGCCGGCGATCAGCTCGGCGTCGATGTTGATGGCGCCGAAGTCGTTGACCACGGCAGCGATCCGCCGCCCCTCGGCATGGGCCAGCATGTGGTTCACCACCGTGGTCTTGCCTGCACCCAGGAACCCGGTGACGAGCAGGATCGGGACCGGCAAGCCCATCAGCCGGCGGCGACGGGCCGGCGCACCGGCTGGCCCGGCCGCGCCGCCACGTCCATCACCCCATCTGTGATCACCGGCTGCCCGTTGACCAGGAGGTGCCTGACGCCCTCCGCCGGGCGGCTCATCGCCGAGAACTCGGCACGGTCGGTCAGCGTAGCCAAGTCGAACACCACGACATCGGCGTCCGCGCCCGGCTGCAGCCGCCCCTTGGCGTGCATGGCGGGCGTGCTGGCCTCCAGGATCTCGGCTGGAATTGACGTGCACTTGCGTATCCCGTCCAGCAGCGAGACCGCCTGGCGCTCACGCACCCAATGGCGCAGGAAGCGGGTGAACGTGCCGGCGGACCGCGGATGCGACGTGGCGTCATCCGGCAGCGGCCAGGCGTCGCCGATATAGGTCGTGCCGTCCGCCAGGGACCACGGCATCGCATCCGACGCGATGGCCCCGCCGGGATACAGCACCGACATGTCCAGCATCGCGCGGTGACGCTCGTTGTTCTCGGTATCCAGGATGTGCCACAGCACCAGGGTCGAGGGTTCCTCCGCCTGCGCCGCCAGCAGCTCCTCCCGGTTGCGGAACCGCCGCCCGTCGGTCACCCGCTGCACCGAGTCGTAGCCGGTGCCGTTCCTCGCCTCGAACTCGGGATCGCTGAAGAAGGCGGCGGCCAGCACGGTGGAGCCGGTGCCATAGGGATAGGCTTCCAGCGTGATCGGCAGGCCCTGCTGCTGCGCCTTCGCCACCAGTTCGGCGCAACGCTCCACGTCCGTCTTGCTGGAGCTGTTGAAGTGGCAGATGTGCATGTGTGCGCCCGTGGCGCCGGCATAGCCGATCAGGCGGACATACGCCTCGACAGCGCTTTCCGGATCGACGCGCGACATGTAGGCGATGTGGGTGAAGGTCGGCACGCCGTGACCCGCCGCCAACTGGCACACCGCCGTCAGCTCCTGCACCCCGGCGCCGGGTGCGTAGGCGTTCAGGATGCCGATGCCGATGCCGCCCTCGTCCAGGCCGCGCCCGAGGCGCCCGAGTATCCCCGTCACCTCCGCTTCGCTGGCGACGTTCTCCACCCAGCGGCGGTCCCGCATGGCCCGGCCGAACGCTTCCAGCGAGGCTTCCTCGTTGGACCCGGTCATCGCGCCGATGCGGGCGAACGCCCAGTTGGCCGAGGCGCCGTAGTTCAGTATCCGTCCCTGGGTGGCCTGGCGGCGATACCAGGCTGCAACCGGCATCACTCCCGCCTCCAGGTCGAGGGTCGTCGTCACCCCGTCGAAGGCCTGCATGCGGTCTGCGGGGATGGACTGGCCATGCGCGTGCAGGTCTATGAAGCCGGGCGCCACCACCAGCCCGGCGGCGTCAATGACCCGCTCGGCGCCGCCCAGTCCCGTCCCCACGGCGGCAATGCGGCCATCCAGCAGGGCCACATCGCCCACGGCGTCCATCCCGCTTGCCGGGTCCACCACCCGGCCGCCTTTGATCACCAAGCCACTCATGTCGTCACCTCGCACGCCAAGAACCCGCACTCCCGCAGCCCGTCGCACGCACCGGGCTTACCTTCCCGCTGCGGTCACGCTGAACTCGCCGCAATCGTCTATCTTTGTCTCGGGCGGCTGCTCGTCAAAACAGCCCGAGGCCGGCCACGAGCAGCCCGAACAAGGACCGGGTAGAGGGTTCAAAGCCCGGCCCGTCCCAGGTTCATGATCGCACGGGCGCAGGACTGTGCACGGGGCACCAGGCTGTCCACCTCCAGGAACTCGTCCGTGGTGTGCGCCTTGCCGCCCACGGGACCCACGGCGCAGATCGTGGGCGCGCCCACCCCGGCGGTGAAGCCGCTGTCGGCGCAGCCGCCGGTGAACTCGCCCTCGACGTGCAGGCCGCTCGCCGCCGCGCTGTCCACATACAGGTCGAACAGGCGCTTGGCGTCGGCGGACTGCACCAGGGGCGCAAACTCGCCCTTGATGACCAGTTCGGACTTGGTGCCGGGCACATAGGCGCGCTCGATGATGGCGCCGATGCGGGCCATCACGTCTTCGCGGTCGGCAGGCTCGACGTAGCGCAGGTCAATCTGGCCCTCTGCCCAGGGGGCGACCGTGTTGACGCTCTGCCCGCCGCTGATGAGCCCGACATTGAGGGTGATGCCGCGCCCGAGATCGGTCAGCGCATGGATCGCAGTGATCTTTTGCGCCAGTTCACCGATCGCGCTGATCCCGTCCTGGAAACTGCCGCCGGAATGGGCGGCCTTGCCGGTCACGCGCATCACCATGAACACGCCACCCTTGCGGCCGGTGACGACGTTGCCGGTGGCGCGGCCCGGCTCGCTGTTGAAGACGGCGCGGGCGTGCCGGGCTTCCGCCTCGATGACGGGGCGGCCTTCCGGGCTGCCGATCTCCTCGTCGCCGGTAAACAGGCCGACGAGCGGGGCCGGGCTGCCGCCGAACCGGGCGAATGCGGCGAGCACGAAGCAGTTCATCACCAGCCCGGCCTTCATGTCGGCGACGCCAGGCCCGTAGGCACGGCCGTCCCGGATGGTGAAGGGGCGGCGGCCCACCTCGCCGCCGGGGAACACGGTGTCGCGGTGACCCATCAGGACGATGTTGCCGCCGGCGTTGGACGGCTCGGGGACCGGGACGGTGGCGCGCAGGCAGTCGCCGTGCCGAGACTGCGGCAGATGCTCGACCGGGATGCCGTGTTCGGACAGGAACCGTTCCGCCACGGCGCCCACGGCGTCAATGCCGGGCTTGTCGTAGCTGCCGCTGTCGATATCGACCATCTCGCGCAGCAGGCCGATCATGGCGTCGTGCTGGGAGGCGAGCCAGCCGGTGATGGCGGCCTCGGGGGATTGGGCGTCCATGTTCGCGTCCTTGCTGGGTGGCTGGGGAGTGTGGCTGGAGAAATCCTTGCGCGGAAGCGGGGCGGCGTCGAGACCCGTCGCACCGCCGCTTGGCGGCATGCGTCGTGCCGCGCCTGACGCAGACAGGACGCCACCCCTGGCTGAAGGGCTAGTCGCATGATGGTGCGGCTCCTGGTGAGGACAGCCGGCAACTTGACGGTGCTGACCAACGTCCAGTTGCGTGATCCAAATCACAGCGCCCCACTCAGGCGTCAGCTACTATTCTCCCGCGGTACAAACAGTCGTTGGGCAAGGGTTTTACCATGCTAACCCCACTGGTCTTGAACGCAAATGCATTGAGCGGTTTGGGTCCCTCTTTGCAGAACCGCCTATTTACGAACTCGGGCTGGCTGATCCCAAATGACACGGACGCCGGCATATCCTTCGATGCCGGAGTAGAAGGCGATGGAGGGCTGCATGGAACTGGATGAAAAAAAGATCCCAGCAAGTGGAGATTGGCAGAGGCCAAGTAGAAATCGGAGTCGGCGCCGGCGCAACATCGAAATCAAAACCATTCATCGGCGCCATCATGAAAAACTGCCTGTGCTGAAAAGTGTCAGACCTGGCTTGGATATTGGGTTCATGCCTGCGCTGTTCCGGCAGATTGTTGCGGCGGTCGCCGTGCTGTGTCTCGAGGCTCTAGACCGATGTTCAACGGGGTCATGGCCCTGGACCGCGTGGGTTGGGGCCAGGAGAGATGCGTCCGGGTGGCCGCCGGAAACCCATCCGTGCGGGCAGAAGTGGGCGATGGCAGAGGTCGCCCAGTCGTAGACGGCCTCTTCGCGCAAACTTTTGACGGTTCCGAGTTGCTTGGCTCGCAGTCCCGTGGATTGTTTCGTATCAAGATTCCGCATGGCCTGGGCATCTGGGAAATGTTGTTTTAAAGCATGCGTTATGTTCGAAACCCCACATGTCCGTTCTGCGTCAGCAGGTAAAACTCAATGTAGAAACAGCTGGAGGATATCCAAATGCCCACACTTCGGTTAACTGTGTTTTGGTGCGAGGGAGCAGATACTGGTTCTCTCTTTACGCCAAAAATATTTGCTGCCAATCGAGCTTTTGCGAAGAAGTATGGATTTGATCTCGAAATATTGCCGCAGTTCGTCCGATCTTCGCCATTCGTGCTTCCATTCTCTGGGCAAGTAATCCCCGAGAGTCTTGCTAAAAGCAAAGATCAAAACCTACTTAACAGAACTGCGAACAAGAATGTCCGAGGACTTTGTCATACTGCTTTCAAAGCTGACGGACGCATACCCATCGTCCTAGGAGAATTAGGTGATGAAAAGAACGGTTGGGCGGGCTTCACCGTGACGAGCGCAAAGAAATCCAGTGCAACTGGCCAAACTATCCAGATAGATAGCGAATGGTTGCCATGGTGTATTATCGATCCAGTCAAAGCACAGGATTTCGGTTTTGTTGTCATCCATGAATTAATCCACGCGGCAGGATTCGTTGGAGATGGCGGTGAAGATCACTCGTGGGATTTAGATAATGTAATGTTCTTCGATACAAAGAAAACCAATCCAAGTCCTATAATGACGGACTACGCTAAATCGCTTCTTAGCAAATCCTATTTCTGCTGGTAATCTCGGTGGTTCCCTGGCGAGAATGGCCCAAGCAAACCTCTGGAGGCTGGCGCACAGATGAAACGCTAAGCAGGCTTGCGCGGCCTGGCACGGCAAGGCCATCTGTGTGATAGGCCGCGCAAGCCTGCTTAGCCGGCAGCCGCATCACGGCTCGCCAACCGCCCGCGTCGGCAAAACTGGGATGCGCGTAACTTCCGCATCAATCCTATGTCACTAACGCGATAGCCTCGATGCGATGTGGACGCGGCGACGGACCGACGCGGACGTCCCTACAGCTTGTTGCTCAGCAAGAACTCGGCCGGCTCTCAGCAACGGGTGCGGCAGCGGCGGGAGGACCTGACGGACTTGGACCTGCTAGAACGCCAACGGGCCGTCGTAGGGCCGCGGCATCCGGTTGCCGCGTCGACGGGCTAGTCCACCCTAAATACCCCCGCCGGGGATTGCGTCACCACCCCAACCGTCCGACGCTGGCGGGCTCGCGGCCGCCCGGCCGTGCAGGAAGCGGAGGGGCGCGCCGTGCGGCTGGGTGAGATGAACTGGATGCAGGTCGAGCGCTACCTGCGGGACGATGACCGTTGCGTGGTGCCGCTCGGCAGCACGGAGCAGCATGCCCAACTCAGTCTCGCTGTTGACACCATCCTGAGCGAGCGCGTCGCGACGGAGGCGGCGCAACCCCTGGGGGTGCCGGTGTTCCCGGTGCTCGCCTACGGCATCACGCCCTACTTCCAGGCTTATCCCGGAACCGTCAGCCTGCGCATGGACACCTACCTGCGCGTCGTCCGCGACATCCTGGATGGGCTGGCCCGGACCGGGTTCCGCCGCATCCTGCTGTGCAACGGCCACGGCGGCAACGCGCCGGTGGCAAGCCTGGCGCCCGAGTGGATGGCGGACCATCCCGGCCACCGCGTGCGGGTGCACAACTGGTGGAACGCCCCGCGGACCCTGAAGAAGGTGCAGGAAACCGACCCGGTGGCGTCCCATGCCTCGTGGATGGAGAACTTTCCCTGGACGCGCCTGCCGAACCTGCGCGGGCCGGAGGAGGCCAAGCCGATGGCCGACCTCGACCGGCTGCGGCTGCTGTCCCCGGACGAGGTGCGCCGCACGCTGGGCGACGGGAACTATGGCGGGGCCTACCAGCGCAGCGACGAGGAGATGCTGGCCATCTGGCAGGTCGCGGTCGAGGAAACCCGATCCCTGATCGAAGGGCCTTGGGCCTGAGCGGCCCGGGGACGGTCGGCACAGCGCGGCGCTGCCCGCTGCCATCGTGCGCGGCGCCAGCCCGAGCCTGATGCGGCGGGACTTCGTCGAGGGCGCCCAGCCCATGAGGCGCCGGCACGCCGAGCGCCGCCGCTCATCCACTCCTGCGTCGAGACCTGGACGAACGCACGAAGCCCGGCTTTGATGCCGTCCTGACGAGGTGCGGGAGGGCGTCCTTGGACGACTGGACAGCAGCGAAAATCCTGGACCTCGCGCCGGATGCCGCTAGCCGGAAGGCCGGGCAGGGGCTTGGCCGCACGCCGGCCTGGGTGCGGACGGGCCGGGCTGACCGCCTGGCCTGGGGCGAGATCAAGGGCAGCGGCGCCGCCCCATACCTCACGGCACTCTCGTTGGATGGGCCGGTCTTCAAGTGTTCGTGCCCCAGCCGCAAGTTCCCCTGCAAGCATGGTTTGGGATTGTTCCTCGTGCTGGCTGCGGGCGGCATTCCGCCCGCGGAGCCTCCGGACTGGGTGGCGCAGTGGCACGCCAAGCGCACGGCCACCGCTGCCACCACCGCCAC
>CAXTDP010000006.1:27779-29819 GCA_964242295.1 uncultured Acetobacteraceae bacterium
GCCGACGACAAGCCGGTGGACGCCAAGGCGCAGGAGCGCCGCCGGCAGCAGCGCGAGGCCAAGGTGGACGCGGGCGTCGGCGAGCTGGAGTTGTGGATGCGCGACCTGGTCCGCCGCGGCCTGGCCAGCGCGCGGAGCGAGCCGTATGCCTTCTGGGACCGCATGGGTGCCCGGCTGGTGGACGCGCAAGCTCCCGGCCTGGCCCGGCGGGTGCGGGACCTCCCTGGCCTGCTCGCCCGGGGTGGGGGGAATGCGGCGGTGCTGTCGCTGGGCCGGCTGACCCTGCTGCTGCAAGGCTGGCGGCGGCAGGACGCCCTGCCCGACCCGCTGCGGGCGGAGTTGCGGGCAGCGGTCGGCTTCCCGGTCACTGCGGACGACCTCGCGGCGCTGCCGGGGGTTGCAGGCCTGTGGACGGTGGTGGCGCAGGTCACAGAGCCGGCGGACGCGTTGCAGGTGCGCTCGACCTGGCTTGCCGGAACCGGCGGGCGGATCGCCCAGGTGCTGGACTTTTCCGCTGGCGGGCGGCCCCTGCCGGAGGCGTCCCGCCCGGGGCAGGCGTTCCGGGGGGAGGTGGTGTTCCACCCGGGCGCGGCCGGGCTGCGCGGCGTGATCCGGACGCAGGCGGCTGCGGCGGCACAGCCCCTGTCCGGCGTCGGCATTGCCGCGGCGCTTGACGGGGTGGGAGAGGCGCTGGCCCGGGTGCCTTGGCTGGAGGAATGGCCGATGATCCTGCGCGGAGTGCGGTTCGCCCGGGCCGGGGGCGGATGGGCGGTTGCAGATGATGGGATGCTGCTCCCGGTTGCCGACGCCCCGTCCGTGATCCCATTCGTCGCCGTGGCCGGCGGCATGGCGGCGGACGTGTTCGGCCTTTGGGATGGGCAGGCGCTGCGCCTGTTGGCGCTCGGCCTGGCGGGCAGGCTGCATCACCCCGCCGCGGCCGATCCCACCCTGGTCCGGCAGGTGGCATGAGTGGACCCGCTGCGGCGGCGCAAGCGTGGGAAGACACGCTCGCGGCCTGCACGGTTGGCGTGGAGCGGGCCGGGGTTCCTTCCTTACCCGGCGGGCTGCACGGCTTGGCCGCATCCAACGGCCCGGACGGGTGGTTGCTGGCCGCTGCGGCGCTCGGGGCCTGGCGCATGGCTGGCCGGGTGCCCGACCCTGGCGGCGCCGTCCTGGTTGAGCCGATGCAGGAAACCCTGCCGGAATGCGGCGACGCCGCAGCAGGCCGGTTGGAGTTGGTCCTGTCCGGGCGGGGGCCGCAGAAGCAGGTCTGCCGGGAGTGGTGCCGCCTGGCCGCCGCAGCAGGCGTGCGCGTCCCTGCCGGGTTGGCGCCGCGCTTCTACGCTTATGCCAAGGGCCTCGACTGGGCTGGGGAGGCTGGCGCCGTGCTGGGCGGCCGGCTGCCGTGGCTGCGCGGGCTGGACGGTGCAGCCGTCCCGGAGCCAGCCGCGTCCGGTTGGTCCGGCCCGGACCTGCCGCGTCGGGTTGCCGCCCTCTGTTTGATGCGCGCGGACCCTGGCGAGGCGCGTGCGGCGCTTGCCGCCACTTGGGCATCGGAGCCGGCAGACGCCCGCGCCCGCTTGCTGGCGGCGCTTGGCACCGGGCTGTGCGGGGATGACGAGCCGTTCCTGGAGGAGCGGCTGGACGACCGCTCCGCCCAGGTTCGGGCGGAAGCGGTGCGCTTGCTGTCGGACCTGCCCGGCAGCCGCTGGTCCCTGCGGATGCAAACGAGGGCGCGTGCCGCCGTGCAGTTCCGGCCTGGCGGTTTCCTGTCCCGCGACGCCATGACGGTCGTGCTGCCAGAGCTGGACGACGCGGCCCGGCGCGACGGGCTGGACGCCAAGGGTGCGGCCGGGCCAGGCGCGGTGCTGCTCGGGCAGCTTGGCGCCGCGGCTCCGCTGGCGTCATGGGACGGCCCGGCGCCGGAGCGGTGGATCAAGCTGGCCCTGGCCGGGGACTGGGCGGAGACCCTGGTCCGGGGCTGGTCGGCGTCGGCGTCGCGCGAGCGCGACCCGGCCTGGCTGGCGGCGCTGCTCAGCG
>CAXTDP010000006.1:29829-31657 GCA_964242295.1 uncultured Acetobacteraceae bacterium
AGGCGGTCAAGCTGACGCTGACGGAGTTCAAGCTGCTCAGCGCCCTGGTGGCCGTCCCGAAGCCGAAGCCCTGGGTCGCCCAGGCCATGCAGACCATCGCGCCGGCGATACCCCCCAAGGACCTGGAACGGGCTGTCTTGACCGCCTTGCACCACGGCCCGCAGCAGCTTGGCAGCCTGTTGGCAGCCTGCATCCATGCGTGGTCGCCGGCGTTCACCCGGGCGGCCCTGGACTGGCTTGCCGCCAAGCCGGCCGTCAACGAGGCCGGCGCCGTCCTGTCCCATCACTACGCCATGAAGTCCGTCCTGGATCTGCTGGCCTTTCACGGCGACCCGGAGGCGGCTGGCCGGATGTCGGCGATGCAGGCCGGGCTGCCGGACGGGACCGTCCCCATGCTCCGCCGCACCTTCGACGATGCGGCCGCAACCCTCATGTTCCGCCGCGCCATGCACCAGGAGTTCGCCCGATGACCACCGCCAGCACCGCCCTGCGCCGCGCCGCCGAGGACGAGTTCGCCGGGGAGCTGGAGGCGCTCGCCAGATCCGACACCCGGCCGCGCCCGCCCAACTGGCGCTTGTCGCCCGGGGCCGTCTGCACCTACCTGCTGGGCGGCACGCTGCCAGACGGCTTCAAGGTGTCGGCCAAGTATATCGGCGACCGGCGGATCATCGAGGTCGCGGTGGCGACGCTCGCCACCGACCGCGCCCTGCTGCTGCTCGGCGTGCCCGGCACCGCCAAGAGCTGGGTCAGCGAGCACCTGGCCGCCGCCATCTGCGGCACCTCCCGCCTGATCGTCCAGGGCACCGCCGGCACGTCGGAGGAGAGCATCCGCTACGGCTGGAACTACGCCCTGCTGCTGGCCAAGGGGCCGAGCCGCGAGGCCGTGGTGCCCAGCCCCGTCATGCGCGCCATGCAGGACGGCGTGATCGCCCGGGTGGAGGAGCTGACCCGCATCCCCTCGGAAACCCAGGACAGTTTTATTACTGTCTTGTCCGAGAAGGTGCTGCCGATCCCGGAGCTGGGGGAGGAAGTGTCCGCCGCCCGCGGCTTCAACCTGATCGCGACCGCCAACAACCGGGACCGTGGGGTGAACGACCTGTCCAGCGCCCTCAAGCGCCGCTTCAACACCGTCATCCTGCCGCCGCCGGCGACGGCCGAAGAAGAGGTCCGGATCGTCGAGACCCGCGTCGCCAGCATCGGCCGCAGCTTCAGCATCCCCGGCGAGCCGCCGGGCGCCGACCAGATCCGCCGCGTGGTCGCGGTGTTCCGCGAACTGCGGGAGGGCGTCACGGAGGACGGCAAGGCCAAGGTCAAGCAGTCCTCCGGCTCCATGTCCACCGCCGAGGCGATCTCGGTCGTCGTCCAAGGGCTGGCGCTGGCCGCGCATTTCGGCGACGGCACCCTGCAGATGCGCGACCTGGCGGCGGGTCTGCAAGGCGCCGTGGTGAAGGACCCGGTGCAGGACGCCATCGTATGGCGCGAATACCTGGAGACCGTGGTGAAGGAGCGCCCGGCCTGGCAGGACCTGTATCGCGCCGCCCGGGAAACGGCGTAGGCGCCCATGGCCGTCCACCTGTTCGGCATCCGCCACCACGGCCCCGGCTCCGCCCGGTCCCTGCTGGCGGCGCTGCAGGCATTGGCGCCGGACTGCGTGCTGATCGAAGGCCCGCCGGATGCGGACGCGCTGATCCCGCTCGCGGCGGACAAGGATATGGCGCCGCCGGTGGCGCTGCTGGTGTATCACGCGGACGAGCCGCGGCGGGCGGCGTTCTACCCGTTCGCCGCGTTCTCGCCGGAGTGGGTGGCGATGCGGCACGCCCTGGCGGCG
>CAXTDP010000007.1:0-30944 GCA_964242295.1 uncultured Acetobacteraceae bacterium
CACCAAAACACGTCATCGCGACGTTCTCAAAGCCGATTGTGCAACAGGCTCTGGAGCGCCACGGAAAGCGGTGAGGGCGATGTCCGCATCTACGCCCTGCCCTCCACGCCCGTAGTGCTGCTTTCGGTCAACGGCCGCACCGTCTCAGCGGCCCTTAAGGAATAGCCGGCATGTCGATGTCCCTTCACCGCCTTACCTCTCGGCTGCCCGTCTTCCAAGGTCGGTTCAACCGCGCCGGGGCTGCTGGCCCACGGCGTATCCTGGCCATCACCGGCGCCGCCTGCGCGATCGGCGCTTTGCTGATCGGCGCGACATTCGTGCACAGTCCGGTGCCCACGGTGTCCCAGCCTGGCAAGCTGCCCAGCGTGAACCCGCTCCCAGGCGGGCTGAACAGCAACCCGCAGCAGGATGCGCTTGCCCAGCGCAGCAGCAACCAAGCCGCCGCGGAGCATAAGGCTGCGGGGGACTCGTACACCCCGCAGATTGCACCAAGCCAGCTGTATAATCCGCCTAACACCCGGCCGTTGCTGACATCCCCTCCCAAGCCGAAGGTGGAGCCAGTCCAGGCTCAACTGACCCCCGCGCCAGCGAAGGTTGAAGCCACCCCGGCGGTATTCCAGCCGGCGCCTGCGCCAGCACCTCGGGTCGTGCAGGTTCAGGCTCAAGCCTCAGGACGACCTGATCCGGAGGACGCTCGCTATAAGGCAGCAATCGACAAGCTGATGGGTGGCTGGGGCAACGTCCGGACCCATACCGACATCATCATGGGTGAGGTCGATCCAGCGAGTGCGTCCGACTCGGGCCGCGGCAGCACGGGCCGGAGCGCCGGCCCGGCCCCCATCGCCTCGCCTGTCTCAGCGGGCGGAGGTCGCCAGCAGCGTGTTCTGGTCCCGGCAGGACGGGGCATTTATGCCCATACTGTCCTCGCCGCCAGCTCGGATGCGGCCAGCCCCGTGATCCTGCAGGCCGACAGCGGCCCGATTGCCGGCGACCGCATGATTGGCTCCTTCACGCGAGAGGAGGAGCGCCTGGTGATCCGCGTCAGCCGGGTGATCCACAACGGCCAGGAGATCACTGCCGAAGGCATCGTGGTCGCTCCAGGCACCATGGAGGCCAGCGTCGCTTCCAGTGTGGACCAGCACTATGCCTCCCGGTTCATCCTGCCAGCGGCGGCCTCTTTCGTTGCTGGGCTGGGCCAGGCGTTCGCGCTGTCCAACTCCAGCATCACCCAGAGTCCGTTCGGGGGCGCGACCGCCTTGCAGCGCCTCAATCTCGGCCAGCAGTTCGGCGTCGGAGCCGGCGTGGCTGGTGCACGTGTGGGTCAGGCCCTCGACGCCGCTGCGCCGAAGGGGCCAACGGTCAAGGTGGATGTCAACAGCTCCGTGGGCATCCTGTTCCTGAGCAACGTCACCGCCGAGTAGCTCGATCCCTGTGCTGCGAATCGCAATGCCGCCATTCGCGCCACAGCCGGCGATCCTGTGCGGAGGCAACCCGCACAGGAGGGTCTCCATGGACTCCAACATGACAAGTCTTCCGGCAGAGCCGCACCTGACCGCGCCGGGCTACCCCCACGTTGGCCTTCCCGGGGAGCAGGCTGGACCGCATCTGCGGCCCGAAGGCTCGGATGACGCCGCTCCCAGCGCTGCATCTACAGGTCCTGCAGCGCGCCGCGCCTGGCGGCCTATCCGCACGTTGTTGCTGGGCACGTCAGCGCTCATTGTGCTGGCGGCCGGCGGCCTGTTTCTACTCTCATCGTTCGATCCATCAGGCACGGCGCAGCTCGCGGCCCACGCCCGCCAGTTGGCGGCGAACGTCGGCATCGCTCCGGTTCCGTTGGTAGCGCCGGCGGCTAAACTCGCCACCCACCCTCGGTCGGATGCTCCGCCCCCGGTCCGCGAAGAAATGCCCGTTGCTTCATCCGACGCCCAGATCGCCGAAATCCTGGGCCTTCGACCTGGCACGCAGGTTGCTCAAGCCGGGACACCGGCAAACCAGGGGCGTGCGATTGACGGCCGGACCCAGGGACTGCGCCAGCGCACCCCTGCAGCGTCTTCTCTGCCGCCGGTTACAAGCGAGGTCGGCGCTCCGTCTAGCGACGCCACTGAGGTTGCGGCCACCGTCAACGAGGCGCCTGCTCCGGCTTCCGGGCGCACTGCAACTCTGCCATCGAAGCAGGCGAACATAGTCGCACCCGCAACAGAGGTCGGACTGCCGTCCCAATCTCGTCCTGCCGCGCCGGAGCCCGTCGCTGGTCCGCTGGCTCCACAGGCTTCCGCCGGAGCTGTGGTGCAATCTCTGGCGCCAGTCGAACGGCCGGTGGTGCAGCCTGCAACTCCGCGAACCCTGGTGGTGACCATTCCGTCGGACGCAGCCGATGTCGCTGCTGCTCTCCACCCTGCGCCGATGTCATCTGGCGAACAGGTCGAAGTGCTGCACACCGTCGCGCAGCTCGCCATCATCGTGCGCGATCTTCGTACCCAGATCGCCGCGTTGCGGAACAGCGCGCAAGCCAGCGGCGAGAAAGTGGATGCTGCCGTTGCTGACTTTGAGCGTCGGTTGGCGTTGGCTGAGGCGAGGGGCGCCATCAACGCGGCGATGGGCGCCGACCCTGCGGTTCAACCAGCCCCGCCTCCGTCCACCCGTCAGGCAGTTGTTCCGTCCAGCCGCACCAGTATGCAAGGGGGTGCTCAGCCGCAGCCCACCGTTATCGCCCCCGCCGCTCCTACCCCCTCAGCTGGTCCACACCGTTACCGGGTCCAGGCGGCATCGCCGGGCTTGGCCATATTGTCCGAATTGGACCGCAGCGGCGGCGAAGGGTCACAGCTGCAGATCGGGGTGGGCGACCAAGTGCCCGGCTACGGTAAGGTAACGGCCATCCAGCAGCGCGGGTCGGCGTGGATAGTGCAAACCGATCATGGCGCCATTCAGTAGCAGGGGCCGCGATGCAAGGTCTTGTTAACTTCGCAAGTCAGATCGGTCTTGCCTTTGCCATCCTTATCGGGCCGGCCTGCTATCTCGGTGCCCTTGCGTGTTTCCTGCGTGCTGGCTGGGGCTACTGGCGGCAATCCCAGCCGGACAACCCTTATCGCGGGCGTCCTTGGGTTCCGACTGCCTCCCTCCTGATGTGCGGTGTTCTTGCCGGCTTCCACACTATCCTGACCAAGGTCAATGTCAGTGCCGGCTCCAAGGTGATCGTCGGCAAGACCGACCTTGCCAGCTATACCGCCACTGCGTCTGCCACCACGACCGTCCTGGGGGCCAACCCCGGTGCAACGATCGTCAACGTGGTCGCACTGTTCCAACTATTCTTCCAGGCCTTCGGCGCACTGGCCTGCCTGTTCGCCGTCTTTGCCTTCCATGCCAGCGTGACCCAGCGGACCAACCGCAGCCGTCTTGCGTGCGGCGTGCAGTTCGCTTTCGGCATCCTGCTCATCAACGTCATGACCGTTTCGCAATGGATCGTGACGACCTTCACAACCTAGCCGGGTAATCTCTCTCCGCCCGACACCGCTGTTTGCGCCGTTTGGGTTCAGTCTTGGTGTCGAGGGGGCAAACCCTCGACACCAGAACACGGAGCCCAGCTGTGAACCCTCTAACTCGTTTCCCAAAACTCCTGCCTGTGCCGGCCCTCCGTCGGCGTGTGGGTCTTCTCGCCACCGGCGGCACGACCTTCTTCGGCGCTCTCCTGATGGCGAGCATGGCCATCGCCCAGACCACTGCCCCTGCCGGCGGCATCGGCGAGCAGCTCAACCTGATGTCCGGCGAGGCCATCAGCGCCGGCGGCACTGGGGCCAACATGGCGATGTATGGCGCTGCCCTCATCACCTTCATCCTCGGCGTGTGGTCGATTTGGAAGAGCCGCCAGCCGCAGAACCGTGAGGGCGGACACCTGGCGATGGGCATCGCCGGCCTCGTGTTGTGCGGGCTGTTCGCCTCTGGCCCGACCTGGATCGGCAAGGCGGCGATGACCACCGGCGGCACCGCAGCGACGGTGAGCAACGCCGCTACGGTCGTCAAGTTCTAGCAGCGGCCGTGCCCCTCCTGCCTCTTGCCCTGTCCGCGCATGCCTCCGGCTGGAACCCGGCCGGACTGAAGGGCGGGGAGGAGGGGCAGGTCTGCCTTTCGGGCGGAACCTGCCAATTCTGCGGTTTCGGCACCGCAGGCTGGCAGAGCCCGTTCCACGTTGACGGCGACCACGCCAATGCCAACCCCGGCAACATCGCGCTAGCCTGCCCCCTTTGCCACCTCTGCCAACATATGGACCGCCCACGCATCGAGCAGGAGGCAGTGCTGATCTGGCTGCCCGAGGTCAGCCAAGCCGCCACGATCGCATTGGCGCGGCGCATCCACCTCGTGCTGCATGCTCACCGCGAGCCGCCCCACATGGAGCGTGGTCGCCCGCTGCGGTCCGGGCGGCCCCTTGCAGCGGCCTTGGCCGCCCAACTGGCGCTACGCGCCCGTGCCAAGCCGGCGGAAGAGCGGCTCGGCACCTCCTCGCCCGCGGATTTCGCCACCACGCTGCTTGCGCTGCCACCCTTGGCCCGGGCGCGTGGCTCAGCGCTGCTGCTTGGCGTGCGCCTGCTCCCGCTTGGACGCATCTTCGACGGCAAGCACGATGCCTACCCCCAGATGCTGGATGCCTGGGCAGCACTTGAGTGTCCCTCGTCCGCATCCACGCCGGCCGGACCTGGCGCCGCAACGTAGGAAACCTCAATGATGATTGGCTTCATCTCCAAGAGTTTTGCCCGCCTGTCCCTGTTGCTTCGTCAGCCGATCTCCTCGTTCTGCGACATCGAGACTGCTCACGGCGATGCCTTGGTGTCCAAGTTCGGCGATTACTTGAGCTGGGTCCGGATCGACGGCACCCGCCGTGCCATGGATGCCGCCGACGTTGACCGTATCGCAACGGCCCTCAGGATCGAGTTGTCGGGCACGCTGGATGTGCGCGGCCATGCCCTGTGCGGCTTTTACATCTCCGATCCGGATGCCGCCGCTGGGGAGATCGATCGCGTGAACCTCGATGCGTGTCGCGAGGTCGCCCGCCTGCAAGGCCTCGACATGCACGACATCCTGGAAGAGCGGTCAATGCTGTGGCCGCGCAAGATGCGCTGGGAGCAGGTTTACTTCCTGCTGTGGACCCGCAACGCCGTGCTGACCAAGGAGGAGCGGCGCCAGGCGCGGGAGGAGCAGAACGCCATGGCGCGGGAGGTACCGCTAGTCGGTGACTGCCAGCGGTTCTTCCTGCGCAGCGAAGTTATGTCGGCCCGGCATGACGCCTACGTCAGCCGTGTCATCCGTGCGCTGCGCACCAGCGAAATCGCCACCACCCCTGTCTCGGCGCATGCCGCCCTTAAAATGTCCCGTGAGGTGCTCTACCGCGAGACGGCCGGGTCCGCCTGGAAGGCGACCCTGCCCGGCGACCGGTTGATGCCGCGCGCCCCGGACGAAGCGGAAGGCGAGGTGACCACCGCGAACCTGCTGTGGCCGAGCATCGGGACTCAGTTGTTCCATCTCGATGCCGTCACGACTGCCGGCAACCAGGTCGCGATCGGCGAGTATGAGTACGCGCATGTGGACATGTATCTCGGCCCCGAGGACCCGCGCAGCTTCATCGAGCTATCCAAGGCGCTGGCCGATGACCGCATCCCCTGGCGTGGGCAGATCATCCTGGAAGGCGGCGGCAAGTCGGGCATGGCGACCAAGGAAGGAGCCGCCTCACTGCTCGGCCTCTTCCCGCAGAATAACGACCTGCGCAGGGCATTCACGGGTCTAGCCACCGCCCGTGCCGAGCAGGGCCATATCGCGGTCAAGCTGCGGGCGTCTTTCACCACATGGGCGCCGGCTGGCAACACACGCCTGCTACGACGGCGCGCATCGCTGCTGGCGCAACGCGTGGAGGGTTGGGGCGGCTGCAAGGCCAGCACCATCGCGGGTGATCCGTTGGAGGGCATCCTGAGCAGCGTGCCTGGCCTTTCGCTGACATCGACGGGGAACCCGTCAATGGCGCTGCTCGGCAACGCGCTCGCGATGATGCCCTTTAACCGGACGGCGTCGCCTTGGAATCATGGGTCCGTGCTGTTCCGTAAGCCGGATGGCTGCCTCTGGCCCTACGACCCCTCCGGCGGGGCCAAGCGCCCCCAAGTGCTGGACATCTTCGTGGCGCCGCCCCGTTCCGGCAAATCCGTTCTGGCCAACACCATCAACCTCGGCCTGTGCCTCAGCCCGGCCGTCCTCGGGTCGAACGGGGCCAAGCTGCCGCTTATCGGTAAGCTCGACATCGGCCCAACTGCGGTCGGCTTCGTGCGCCTGGTGCAGGAAGCGCTCGGCCCAGCGCGGCGGCACGAGGCCATCCATGTCACCATGCAGCTGGCGGCAGGGTTCGAGGTCAACATCTTCGATACTCAGGTCGGCTGCAGCTTTCCTTTGCCGCTGGAGCAGGCGTTCCTCAACAACTTCCTCTCCCTGGCCACATTGCCGCCTGAAGCGACAGCCCCGTTCGAGGGGATGTTCCAGCTGATAAACCTGGTGGTGGAGGAAGCGTACCGGCTCTGCACCGACGTGCCCGGCGGTTCGCCCAAACGCTACCGCCGCGGCGTCGAGCGTGATGTGGATCGCGCCATCCAGGCGCATGGCGTTGACTTGCATGGTGAAGATCCCTGGTGGCGCGACGTGGTGACGGGCCTTTGCGAGGCCGGTGAATGGCGCCTGGCTGAGGTCGCCCAGCGCCACGTCGTTCCTATCTTGGAAGACTTGATCCAGGCTGTCCGGACAGAGCAGGTACAAGACGCCTTTGCCGACCTGAAAATCCAGGTCACCAGTGAAATGCTCGCTGTGACCTTCACGCGATACATCAAGGATCTGATCAAGCGGTTTTCCACACTGAACCACCCGACGCGCCTGGACTTCGGCCCGGCCCGGGTCATCGTAATGGACATGGCTGCGGTCGCGCCCACGGGGTCTGCGCAGAGCAATCGGCAGACCGAGATGATGTTCATGCTCGGCAGGCATGTTCTTGCCCGCAACTTCTTCCTGCACCCGGACTACGCGAAGTTCGTACCCGAGGCAGTGCGCCCTTACCACATGGCCCGGTTCAGCGAGGTCAAGGAAACCGTCAAGCGGCTGGACTATGACGAGTGGCACCGCACGAAGAACAGTCCGCAGGTCCAGGCGCAGGCGGAACTCGATCTCCGGGAAGGGCCGAAGCACAATGTCCAACTCGGCTTCGCCAGCCAGGAGCTGGACGACATGAGCGAGAAGATCGTCGGTCAGAGTACGGGGCGGTTCATCCTCAAAGCTGGGGACGAGAACGAGGCCGAGAAGATCATCAGGCGCTTCAACTTGTCCGACGCCGGTGCTGCGACCGTGCGGCACGGCCTTGGCGGACCGGGACCGGAAGGAGCGCCGTTCCTGGCGATCCTGTCGGCTGATGACTGCCGATGGGAACAGAAACTGGTCAACCAACTGGGGCCAGTCGAGTTGTGGGCGCTCAGCACGACGCCTGACGACACCGCGCTTCGCGGACGGCTCTATGAGGCAGTGGGATTCAGCGAGGGGCTGCGTCGTCTGGCGCGCGTGTTCCCGGCTGGTTCGGCCCAAAAGGAGATCGAACGGCGCAAGGGCGAGCGTATGCGCCGCGGCGAGGCGGACAGCCGGGCAGCGACCGGCGTGGTGGACGAGTTGACCCGCGAGCTGGTGAACGGCGTGGGACTGGGCATCATCCTTCGTCCTCAAGGGGGCGGTGAGATGCCGTCACTGGCGATGGCAGCCGAGTAGGACGCCTCCGTTTGCGCCGAACAGCGGTATCCCGGGGCAAGCGGAAGGGCGAATGGGAACGGAGAGCGGCGAGTGCAAGCCGTGGATCGATCCATTCGGCATTACAGCTTCGCTGGTGAACCGGAGGCGGCCGACTTGGGCCACGGACTTGTTCTCGGACCCACACGGCGCGGCAAGTTCGTTCTCGCCATCAGCGTGTTCAATCCCGCTGCACATCCCACTGGCGGTGGCGTTGGAGGTTTAGGCCACGATGCAGCCGCTGTTTGCGCCAAGCCCGCTTAACGTAAGGGCACAGAACCGGAGACCTGCTGTGCAACACAGGACGCCCCTACCCGTGATCGCCTGCTTGCTAACTGCGCTGTCCGCAGCGGCCTGCAGCATCCCAAACGTCGGCACCGACGTTGCCGTGACGGGGATGCCCAACGCCGAGCTGGCGCTGCGTGACAGCATGCACCTTGTGGACGCCGAGATGGGCAAGCTCGGTGTATTGGCTCCGAACACCCGCAGCAGCGGCCCAGTGGTCCCGGGCGAGCTTCTGAAGACTGTCGCGTTCAATTTTAGCGGCTCGTTGGAGGACGGTGTGCGCCAACTGGCGCGCAGCGTCGGGTACGGTGTCGCGGTGTCGCCACTACCCACGGGGCAGGTGCCGGTCCAGGTCGCGGTGTCCACCGGTTCCGTCGAGTTGATTCAGGCCTTCCAGGCGCTCGGCGATGCGGCAGGTAGCCGAGCGATGGTGACGGTCGATCCCGTGCACCGCCAGGTGGATGTGGCCTATCGTGCGTAGCGCCGATGCCCAGATGGGACGGTGGCCTTACGACCCCGGCGCTTGTGATGATCGTCACCTGCTGGACTTGGTGATTGCTCCACCTGGGCCGGGTCGAGCGGCCTACCCAATCTTTGTCACCAAGCTGTTTCTCGACCGAGAGCCCGATGCCGGCAAGGAGCCGACCAATGTCTGACGCCTGCTCTGCCAAGAATGGCCTAGTCATCGTACGTGGTCCGGTCGGCTCCGGCAAATCAACGCTGATCCTTAGCCCCACGGTGAGCAAGTCTTCCGACTCCATCGGAGCCAGCAACATCCTGGAGGCAGCAGCGCCGGTTGAATATCTCTCCGAACCCATCAAGCGTCCTCGGTCACACCTCCGCCTGTTGCTTGCAGCGGCAACCATGTTGGCCACTGTCGCCATGTCCACTACAGGTCATGCAGCCGGCACGTTGACTGAGGTTCCTTTTCCTCCGGTCCCCTCACCGTCCCAGTACGACCAGGCAGCAAGCGTGCTGGGCAGCCCGCTCAACCAGCCCGTGACGGGCGCCTTAGAACTGCCCGTCATCGTCGGTGGCGAACGTCCTCCATCGCTGGAAGCGTTGCAGGCCACGCGGCCCGGCGACACGCCCGAGAGCGGGCTTGAGACTGGCCGTGGTGAGGTGCTGCGCCAGTCTGGGGCTGAATACGGCGCGCAGGGTGGCCTGGCAGCCAGGTCCTTTGCGATCAACGAGATGTTGCGCCGCTACGAACCTCAACTCGATAGCGCCTACGACTTCCGCACGCTCGTCCTGCCGGCTGGTACAGGCGGACGGCAAACCCTGCTGCGGCCACCCATCGTCACTGCGGCGCAGATGGCGTTCGCGCTTGGCGATGGCGGTCAGGTTGCCCGCGAGACGTCCTGCATTTACCAGATCACGCGCGCTGCTGAATTGACCTCGGCACCCCCCAACTGGCGCACCTACCTGGTCCGTAGTTGGGGCAAGCCACCTCGTCCGGCCGATGCGGGACTGCCGCGGACACGGGCAGAAGTCGCCTACTGGAACAAGTTCGTGGCCGAGGGCTGGGCTGCTGGCGAGAAGCAGGGTGTCGAAATCTTCCTGTCCGATCTTGGCCGCCTGCAACGAGACATCGTCGGCATGGCCCGCTACCGCGTTCTGCTCCGCGCTGGACTTGTCGAGCAGCCCAAGGTGGCATTCCAGAGCCGCCGCAGCGAGGGCGGACGGGATCAGCTGAGGGTGGGCGATACCACCATTCGCATTACCGGCCAGGCAGGCTTGCAGGCCAATCCACGTCGCTGGGTGCCAACCGGCGCCTGCGCGCGGTAGGGCCAAGCCATGCTGGACAGCCTAAGCGGTCATCTGCCTGAACCCGACCATCCCGGAGCCTCTTCCTGGGCCGGCTGGCCGGGGGAGGGCGAGAAGCTCGTCGTGGAGACGCGCAAGTATGCGCCTGGCCTCGATGCGCTCTTGCGCTGGGCTTTCGATGTTGGTGCGTCCCGTATCTCGTTCGCAACCGGCAAGCCCGTCACGGTTCGGGTCTATGGGCAGAACCGCCAGGCGACCCGGCAAAGCCTGGATGAGCCAGACATCACGGCAGTGACCAACCACCTGTATGGCTCGGACGGTTCGGCGCGGCTGCAGGACGGCAAGGACTTCGACGTCGCGTATGAGATCTCGATCAGCCGCACGGAACGGATACGCTTCCGCCTCAACGCGACGCCCACTCGCACCAGCCGGCATGCTGGGGCCAACATCGTGCTGCGCCCGATTGCCGACACGCCAGCCTCGCTGGACGCCCAGCTCGTCGAACCCGGCATCCGCGAAGCCTGCAACCCCAAGAATGGCATGGTCCTGGTGGGTGGCTCGGTCGGTTCCGGAAAATCGACGCTGATCGCCGGCATAACGGTGAGCAAGCTGCTGGACCCCAACGGGCACTACAACATTCTGGAAGCGGCCGCGCCGGTGGAGTTCCTCCTCGAACGCATCAAGAGCCCCTGCTCCACGATCAATCAAACCGAGGTTCCGCGGGACCTGGCGACCTTCGCCGACTTCATTCGCGGCTGCTGGCGACGCGAGCCGACCGACATCATCGTCGGCGAGTGCCGCGATGGCGAGACGATGGCCGCCTCCGTCAACGCCGCCATGGCCGGCTCGGCGCTGACCACGACCGTTCACGTCAACGACGTGCCCCTGACCATGCAGCGTGTGGTCAGCCTGCTGCCGGAAGGCGAGCGGGCCAACCTCCTCACCGCGCTCGGCCAGTCGCTGCGCCTGATCGTCAACCAACGTCTGGCACCCTCGGCGGACGGCAAGCGTGTGGCGCTTCGCGAGTTCCTGGTCTTCGACGCACCGCTGCGCCGCAAGCTCCAGCAAGCCGATCCCCGCGACTGGCCCGAACTGGCCCGGTCAGCGCTGGACGGCCAGGGGCAGTCGTATCGCACGGCCATACGCTTGGCGCTTGAGGCGGGCCGCATCACCGAGGCGACCGCCATGGCAGAACTCAGGATGGAGGGGGGCTGACCCATGTGGCGCTTTACGGGTCAACCGGTCCGGGTTGGTTTCCTCGACGCCCGTGCCTGCCTGCCGATGCTGGCGTTCATCGTCTATTGGAGCTGGCCCACCTTCTACGTGGCTTTTAGCGGCACGCTGTTCTTCGGCGTGATCTCCTGGTTCGGCCTGACGGTGCCGGCTGCCATACGGCTGGCCCGGCGCCGGATGGTCGGCCCCGTCCGGTCCGCAGTGCCAGCTTGGCGCCGGCGGAGGCTGGCATGAGCCCACCCGTCAGCCTGGCCGCCGTGGGGCGCGTCCTGGAAGCCTACCTCGGGAATGCCGGCATCACCTTGGATCTGCGGGACAAGGCGACGGGCAAGCTGCTCACCGTTGAGAACGAGGTCGCAGGCTTTACGGACGGCCTGCTGCCGGTCTTCCTGGTGGCTGGTGAGGCGATGTGGCAGGAGGCGACCGGCAAGAGCTTGTCCCTTCACATCTGCCGCGATCCGTTGGCCCTCTTGGGCTACCGGGTGGAGCGGATCGGGGCCGCCCCGTTCTCTACTGTCATGCTGGCGGTCATTGAAGCCGTCGAACAGGCAGGCGTCCGAGACGGGCGCTTGCTGGTCAACGATCTCAATAATGCGGTGTGGCAGGCCGTTCTCGATCGCAGCGATCGGGTTGCCGCCTTTACCGGTCTTGGTCCTCGTGCTCCTTCGGCCAGTGAAGGTCCAAGCCCATGATCTATCGAGCACTCCTGTTTGGCATGGCAGCAGTAGTGTTGGGCGGGATGACTGTCCCATCCAGGGCCTCGGAGGTCCCAACCGCCGTAGAAGTCCGGACCCGCGAGTGCCTGCTCGCTGCGGCTGAGGTCCATCAGGTGCCGCCGGCGATGCTGGTCATCCTGCTGAGGGTCGAAGGCGGCAAGCTCGGTGCGGTCAGCCGAAACGACAATGGCACCTTGGACATCGGCCCGATGCAGGTGAACACGATATGGGTGGGCAAGATCGCGGCGCACTGGCGCACCACCCCCGCTTCGGCGTTCCTGGCGCTACGTGACAACCTTTGCGCCAACCTTGAAGGCGGGGCCTGGATTTTGGCCCAGGCGATGGCCGAGGTGCACGGCAACTTCTGGGAAGGCGTTGGCATCTACCACTCGCACAAGGCCGAGCATAAGGAGCACTACCTGCGCCTCGTGCTGGCGGCCAGCCGCAAGCTGCAGGACCAGGCTGGGCGGGCTGCTGCTGCGCCGACGCAGCCGGCCTCCGGTATTGCGCGGGGGGGTTAGGCGGTGCCGCCCGCGCAACAGGCCCGCCCGGCGCAGCCTTCCGGCGACGACCATACGCTCTGGTCTTTGGTCGTCAGCGTGTGCGGCTCAGCGGTCCTCGCCTGGTTGATGTGGACGACCTACCACACGGAAATCAGTTCCTGGGTGGTCACGGTCGCACATTGGCACATCCAGCTTGCACAGGTATTTACCCACGACCTCGACGCGCTCGATGTCGCCATGCTCCATGCCAACCCAGCCCGCATGACCCTCGACAAGCTGGGCGAGGTTGTCACCGCTGTCGGCACCCCCTTCCGCTTGCCTGCTGTGCTGCTGCTCAGTGGCCTCGCTGTGTGGTGCGGCTTGCGCGCGGCGCCGGCCCGCTTCACACGCAAGCTGGACCTGGACGGCCTGGCGCGCGAGCAGGCGGCGACCTTCCGGAGCACCGCCTCGTTCCTTCATCGCCGGCTTGCCATCGTGTCACCCCGGGCCGGTGAGCCACGGCCGACGGACCCGGCGCTGCACCCCGATGAATGGATCGCGCGCCATGCCATGCAGGACGGCCGTTATGACCAGGTCGCGGCTGGGATGGAGCTTGCCCGGCAGCTTGGTCCGGTTTGGCAGGACGTGGCGCTCGCCGCCCCCCATGTCCGAGTAATCTATGCCGCCTTTGGGCTGCACCTCGTCCAGCGGCGGCAGGAGTCGCTGGCGTTGCTGGGCGACATGGCCGAGGCCCTGTCCAAGCCCGACAGCGCGGAGGGTCCAGCCGGACCTGAAGCCTCACTCATGGTGCCGACATGGGTGGCTGCACGCGCTGACCGGGTGCTACTGGACCCCGAGGTCGCTGGCGCCGCCAAGGCTGTCACAGCCCTGCACGCCTACACGACCACGGTGATGATGCGCCTGCTGAACGAGGCTCGCCGGCGCAGCGGCGTGCTGGCACCGGCGCAGTTCAACGGCCTCAAACTGGTGGACCGCCGGCTTTGGTATGCGCTGCACTCACTGGGCTTCCCAGCAGAGGGCCTGGGCCAGGATCAGCATCCCAACCCGTTGATCGAGGCCATCGGCGCTCGCGACCACTGGGCAGCAGAGTGCGCTGCGCGTGCCCCGCTCGTCGTCCCCTCGGTCGAGCGGGCGATGGACGCCATTTGCGCCGTAGCGGGCAACATTGTTCAGGCAAGCCAGCAGGAGGAGCCGTGATGACCCTACCCCAACCGAACAGCCCTGATCCGTTCGCCACCGCCAGCGCCGACGATGTGCGCGATCTCCTGATCCAGGAGACTCACCGTGGCCACCCCGATGTGGACAGCAGCGGTGCCGTGTTCCGCAGCCGCGCCGAGGAGATGGTTGGCTTGCTGTCGCCCCTCATGGTGTGGCTGCGCGACCACCGCACCGTCCGGCTGACCCCGGAGCAGTGTTATGCTGCCATGGACCTGCGGACGCTCGCCCGTCTGTCCTCCGACCAGGTGCTCTCCTTGCGCGACCCCGCAACGGGCCTGATGGGCGAGTCACCGGCAGTCGATCTGCCGGGCGAGGTGTCCGAACGCCTGCGGACTTATCTTGGCTGCCTCAACTACGATCCCGACAGCTACGTTTCCGGCCTTCCCTATGACGGACAGCGGAGTGACCAGCCGGGTAACTCACATTACTACGCACAGTTCTATCTGGCGCATGTCTGGCAGGCAGCGCCGGCGGCGGACCGGAACAGGCCAACTCCGGGCATCAGGATCAAGCGATGACCACGCCGCAGCTCAGCCTGCTGCAGAGCAGCCCCTCACCGGAACAAGCAGTCGAAGCCGCTACAGCGCATCCGAACATTCAGCTCCAGCCCTCACCCGGCATGGTGGTGCACATCCACCTTGGCACGGCCGCGCCGACCAATCGTGTAACCGCATCGCCAGCGGTGCGACGTCACCCGGTGTTGACCGGCTTGGCTGCACTGGCGCTGCTCGGCGGCGGCTACCTGGCGGGGTCTCGCCGATCGGAAGCACCAGCCGAGCCCGGTTCGTTCGCTGCCCTTACTGCCCCTTCCATGCTGCCGCTCACGCCTGGCCCGATCGGGGAGATTCCGCAGGCGGTCCGGGACCAGCTTGCTCGCCCGCCAGTCATAAGCCATTCGGGTGGAGCCGCTGCAGGGCAGAGCGGCGGCCAGCCCGTCGCGCCTGGCCGCAACCCGTTCGGCCTCGGCAACTAGGCCCCGCTGTGAACGCCAAGCAGAACTGGCAGGAGATCGCCACCTTGCAGGGATACCGCCTGCTCCGCCTACAGGTTGCCGTGCTTGTTCTCCGTGCATGGAGCGGCAGCGGCGGCCTGCGGTCGGCCGCAGTAACCCAAACCCTCGAAGGGTGGATCGACGGGGGCATGAACGGCCCGGTGCCCTGGCCCGACGACGCTGCCTTCGCACACTGGGCGGCACGCCAAGGCCTGGGCCAAGTACGTGGCAGCATCGGCCACTGGGGCGCAGCCCCGCAAACGTCTGAGGCCATCCATTGACGATCCGGCGTGAGATCGCGGGGCCACAGGCGGCGCATGAGCGCAGCGGTGACCAGACGCTCCGTGACATTCGCCCGCTCACCCTTCGGCTATCGGAGTGGTTGGGGGGCCGGGCTTCCGGGCTAGTCCTGGGTTGCATGGCAGGAGCGACTGCCTTGGCGCCCGCTCTCGTGGATGTCACGCTTGCGACCGGCGTCTTCTATGCCGCTTGGGTTCTGACCCGGCGGATCGAGGCGCCGATCCGCCTGCCCGTCGGTTCACGGCGGCGCGACTGGAGCGACCCCGACCCGGCGACCCGCAAGGCGCGCAGGGCGTCTGGCAACCGCTTCATCGGATGGGAGGAGGGCACCGGCAAGGAAATCTGGTTATCTGATGAGGATACACGCCAGCATGGCACCATCCCGGGCACCACCGGCGCGGGCAAGACCACGACCATCCTGAGCAGCTACGTCAACCCGCTTTCCCAGGGCAGCGGCTTCTGCCTGGTGGACGGCAAAGCCAACTCCGAACTGTATGGCCAAGCCTATGTGCTGGCCCGGCGCTTTGGGCGTGACGATGACATGCGCGTGCTGAACCTGCTGACGGCCAGCTTGCCGACCGAAGCGATGGCACACGGCTACAATCCGCATACCCAGACGAACAGCTTCAACCCCTTCGCTTCCGGCAACGCCGATGCAGTGCAGGAGCTGCTGGCAAGCCAGTTGGGCGAGGCTCCATCCAACGACGCCAATGGCGTCTTCCGGGGCCGCGCCGTGGCGTTGATCGGCACGCTGACGCCGGTGCTGGTGTGGATGCGCGACCACAAGAGCATCCCGATCGACATCGAGAAGGTGCGCTACATGGTGGAGCTGAAAAGCATCTGGACGCTCGCCAAGCAGAAAGTGTTCCTCACGCGAAACACGAACGGTGCAGAGCCCACTCGCCACGACGTGCCGGACATTCCCGACGCCCTGATCTACCCGTTGCTGGCCTACCTCGGCGAGATACCGGGCTATGACCTGGAGCTACCCTACAACCAGCAGCGGTCGGAGAAGCCGAGCGAGCAGCACGGCTATGCGATCTTCTACTTCACCCAGACCTTCACGCAGCTGGCGGTAAGCCTCGGCCACATCTTCAAGGTTCAGACCGGGGACATCGACATGCGCGATGTGGTCATGAACCGGCGCATCTTGATCGTGAACCTGCCGGCGCTGGAGAAGTCGGACGACAACCTGGCCGCCCTCGGCCGCATTGTCGTCGCGTCGCTGCGGGGCATGATGGCGCAGCTTCTCGGCGCCAAGCTGGAGGGCGATCCGCACGAGATCTTCGCCTACAAGCCCGGCATGGGCGTCGGTTCCTTCTGGGTGGACTTCGACGAGTTGGCCTACTACGCGACCGCTGGTATGGACCGGATGTTCGCGATGGGACGCGGCATCAACATGGCCTTCCGGATCGCCTTCCAGGAACTAGGCGGCATATGGGCGCGCCTTGGCGAGAAGAGCTATTCCCTGCTGGGCAACGCCAACCTGACAGTCGGGATGCGCCAGCAGGATTCAGGACGCACGCGCGAGTGGCTGGAGAAGACGGCAGGCCAGTCGTGGGTCTCGTCCGCCACCTCTTATCAGGGCGCAATGGAGGGCACGTCGTACCGGGAGGCGCAGCAGGCCGAAGTGCGGCAGGTCAACCGGGTGGACTGGCAAGACTTCCAGCGCCTGCTTCCTGGTGAAGCCATCGTGTTGTTCGCCGGTCGGCGTGTCTATGCCAAGCTTTTCCATGTGCAGCTCGACATCATTTTCAGGCCGCGCTTGAATCGGCCGCTGATGCTGCCGGCCCCGGACATCGCCGCCGTCCGTAGCTCGGCGAAACGGGTGGTGGTCATCCGGGACCGTATCGAGGGTGGCTTACTCATCGGCGAGCAGGAGGTGTTCCTGGACCCCGTGCTGGAAGCGATGATCAGCACCTTGGCAGCCGCGGTGGCGGCGGGCGGCACGGCGCCAGCCTGCATTGCCGCCGCGGTAGAGGCCGCTGGGTCGGTCTCGACAGCGACCAATCGCCTACCGCCGCCTCGCCTGGTGACGGGTGTGGCCGCGGCAAATCCTGCCGAACCTGTCATCAACGAGGAAGAGGAGGACGGTGATGATGATGTCAAAGCGGCAATCGAGGGTGCAGCCCCGCGTGCGGTGCTCATCAGCGAGTTCTCCCCCATGCTGGGCCAGGCCGAGGAGACGCCTGCAGCCCAACCTGCCTCGCCCAGCAAGCCCCAGGAGCCTGTGGACGCAAAGCTGCTGGCGAGTCTCGCCACCATCGAGATCGCCGCTGGATTGCCCAGGTCCGCCGCACGAGCAGCGGCGGCAGCTACTCTGGGAGAATGGGACGCCGCGCTGGCAACCATCGTGTTCCCCCGCAAGCCCCTTTTGCCCGAGGCGGACCTGCTGAACTGCTTGGAGCAGTTGATAGCAGGGTTCGCAGCACTCCATCCGGCAGCGCAGGAAGTTGGCTCCTGGCAGGACGCCGTGGAGTGAGGAGGTTGATGGTTCGGCCTGAAACTGGAACAGGAAGGAGAGTGACGATGCAGAACTGGACGTTGCATTGCCGGGGAACGCTACAATACTGATGGAAGTTCGGAGGTCCGGGCGCAGGTGCTGATCGATCGTGCTGAGGCAGCGCTGCGCAACGCCGAGAGGGAAGTCACCATTTGGGCGGTTTGGGTCCTGCTCGCGAACCGCGCCGGCGACGACCCCGACATAAGAGCAGCTGCGGCCCTTACTTGTGTAGCTTTGGGGTTACGACCGACTTGAGCTACCCGCCGACGCGAGAGCCCGAGGTCTTGAGAATGGCCACAAAGCGCTCTTGCTGTGTCGTTTCCGTCGAGACGCCGTTGCCGCCCAACTGGACAGGACGGGAGAAGCCCTGTGTCTAGCGCATGTAGATTGATTTCATGGGGACAAGGGCCAATTTGGCACATGTGGTCGGGCGCCATGGACATCTCTAAAGCGGTGGGGAACCAGCACGGCTCTTTAGACAATCATGTCAACAAAACTTAACAAGAGTCGCGCCCACGCGGGCGCGGATAGACCGGCAATCGCCCGCGACATGGGTTTGTCCTCGTCGTCGCGCCCACACGGGCGCGGATTAACTGCCTTCAATGTTTACCGCCGGCAGATTGGCGCCGTCGCGCCCACGTGGGCGCGGGGAAGTCATGATCTTGAGTTTGCGGCCAACCTGACGGGGGTGGTGACGCGACTGCTGCTGCAGACGGGTCAAGTTGCGAAAGCACAGTCCGGCGAGCAATGTATGCTCGATGGTGAGGTTAACGCCCCCGGCGCATGAGCGAGGGGAGCTATGGCTTCCATGCCACTTTCTGTCGGAAGGCATGAGACGGCGTAGGTTGCTTGGAGTCTGGCCGGTGACGTTGCTCAGTGCACGTTCTTCGGCGCACGAAAATTCGGCATCCCCTACGTCGGTATTGCGCACCCGGCGTAGCCGCACCGCCAGCAGATCATCACCGGGTCAAGAAGCCCCTCGCCATGGTGAATGGGGCACGGCTCGCAACCTGAAGCGAAGAGCGCCTGCTACATACCAGGCGATGGCGAAGAAGGAGGGCGCACGGTGGCCTCAAGTGTCTGCCGCGCAGCTTCAGCGTCGAGGCGCGCACTTTGGAGATTGCGCCTGATATCTCCCCCAAGCAGGCCCAACTGTCCGGCATTCTGGCGAAGTGCCTCGTCCAGCCCTGCCACATGCCGGGTCAGCTGCTTCCGGACGGCCTCCGCTTGCGCCATGCGGCGCGCTTCCCCTTCCGGCCGCTGCCCGGTAAGCCGCTCTGCCGCTTGCTGCTGCACGAAGGCGCGCACCCGTTGCCCCCGTTCCTGTCCCATGATCTCATCTCCCAAGGCACGCAGCCCGGCGTCGGTGGCGCTCAACGCTCCTGCAAGCGCCATACGATTGCCGGCCACTGCCCGCTCCGCTGTTTGCTCGACGACGTGCCGTCGTGCCTCCTGTCCCGGGTTCCTGCCCTCTGCAACCATGGTCTCCAATCGGTGGCTCATCTGGATGAAGGCATCCACGGCTTTCGCCCGCCCGGCCCGGGCAGCCCCGGCAAGGTCGATCGCAAGCGCCTTATACGGCTTCGCGGCCATGTCGCCTGCCACCCGCTTCCATATATCGCGCTCGGTCACGGGAGTAGCGTCGCCTAGTGCCCGGCTTCGCTTCTCCGCGTCATGCACGGCCGCTTCGGAGATCATGGTCCAGGTGGCGCCCCGGCTCCGGCTCTCGGCAACATAGGCTTTGAAGGCGGTGAGGCCGGCGCTACCGCGCGGGAGCGCGTTGATGTGCTCGCCCGACGTGATGCCCTGGGCTGCATCGATCGTCAGGGCGTGTCCGAACCCCAGCAGCACCCGGCCGGTTTTGGTGTCCATCACGCGGCGCCACTCGACGTCGCCGATCCGGCCATCCTTGTCGCGCAGACGCAGGCCGGTCTCGGTCTGTCCGATGACCTCAACGACGTTGCCGTTGTTGCCAATTGCCCCGCGGCGGCCGTCGATGTTGGCCAAGGTGCGTCGGAATAGGCGCAGGCGGTCACCCGTGGCGATCGGTAGTTCGTAGGTATCGCCGCGTTGGTCGATCGCCTTGTAGACAATCTCGTCCGTGCCGATCTGGCCGCGTGCCTTCAGGCGCGCCCGGATGGCGCGGCTCACCTCGGCGGCATCCTCGTTTGTCGGCACAGAAACCGTGATGGTGCGTCCGGTGCCTGATGCTTGCAGGTGGTCGAGGCGCTGCATGTAGAGGTCCGCGATGCGCCCAACGACCTGGTCCTGGTCGCCGCCGACCAGCATCGCGGTTCCGTCCTCGCGCTTCATGTCCAGGGCATGGGTCACTTCCGCTAGTCGGTGCTCCTTCCGCGCCGCCAGCTTGACGTACGGGCCAAGGTCAGTGCCACGGAACAGCCCGGCGATGGTTCGGCCCCGCTCCGTCTCCTGTCGCACCGTCGTAAGTAGTTCTGGTTTAGCTTCCTTGGGCAAGGACCGACGCATGATCTCGATGGTGTCGCCCGCCTCGATGGCCTGCGCCTGCTCGCGGTCGCCCAGGGCCTTGATGGTCATGCCGGTGCGCGCCTGCAATTCGAGCAATTGCAGCATGGCTCGTGGACCGACCTGGCTTACCTCGTCGATGACCAACACCGTGTTGCGCGTTGGCTTGAACTCGCCCGAGGCGATGGCGGCCAGCATGGGCCATACCGCGATGGTTCGGTCGATGCCGGCATCACGCAGCGCATCGGCTTGCTTCCGGGCTGTCGCCAGACCGACCAACTCGCGTCCGCTCGTGTCATAGCGCGTGTCGGCTTTCCAGGCGGCGACCAGCGGCTGCAGCAGCGTCGTCTTGCCAGAGCCGGCGACGCCGGTAAGCAGGGTCAGCGCCCCTCCCTGCCCGAGCGCGTAGATGGCTGCGAGTTGCGCCCGGCCATGCTCCGGCTCCGTGGTGAAGTCGAGGCCGGATCGTGCAACGGCAGAGCGGATGGCCTCGGCCGACAGGGCGCCCGACTTGTCGAATGCAGCCCCCTTGGCCTGCATGGCAAGGTTCCGCTCGATCCGGACCTGGGCGGTATTCGTGACCCGAACCAGATCGTCAGTCACCCCGACAATAAGTGCGACGTGTTCGCCTTGGAGGCGAATGCCGCGGCTTTCCAGCAATTCCACCACGCGGTCAATGTCCTCGGGGCCGCTGATCCCAGTCCCGATCAGGCCCCGTGCCGCGTGCAGGCGGAGCTTGTCATGGTCGAGGACCGCGGCCGTGTAAAACTCCTGCTCCAGGTGCCGGGCTGCAAAGGCGTAGGCGAGGTCGAACCGCTGAGCGTCGGGCAGACGTTCGTGCCGTACGTCCTCCAGCACCGTGGTATGCGCCCAGTTGATGGCCTCCGCCTGCTCGCGCCAGAGATCACGGTCGGTCTTGGCAGCGTTCTTGGCCAGGCGCTCAGCCATGCCGGTCTCGCGTAGAATCTCAAACTTCTTCTCTGCCGGCAGGGCGTCCCAATTGAGGCCTTGCTCCTCGGCGAAACTCTTGGCGCCGCGCAGCACCTGCCTGCTGCCCTTGCTGAAAGCGTCACTGGCGTGCTGCGGGATCGCCTCTTGGACGACGGCCTGCTCCTTCTTGTCATACGCGACGCGGATGCCGAGGCGACGTAGCTCGTCTGCCAGCCATGCCTGGCCATAGGCGCCGAACTCGTGCACACGCGAATGCAGGCGCTGGGTGTCAAGCGAGCCCACCCGGCCATCGTCGGTGACGACCATGTTGAACAGGGCGTTGTGGACATGGGCATGCGGGTCGCCGCCCACGGGTGCGTCGGCGAGATAAGTGGCCCCATCCGGCCCGTCCTGAACAGCCAGCGTCGGCCGCGCCGTGTGATGGCGGAAGCTGACCCATCCCACCGCCCCAGGGTCCGCGCCGTCCTCTCCGCCATCGCCCTTGCGCGCCCAACCCAGCTCGCGGGCGACATATTGCATGGCGGCGTCGTTGGCCCGGTCGATGGCATTCCAGATGGCGGCGCTCTCGGCTGGCGTTTGTGCGAACTCCGCCGCGAGCGTGACCGACTTATGGGGCGTGAAGGTGAAGTCGTAGGCGCTGATCTTGCGGTCGTGCCTGGACCAGGCTTCCCCGTTGTCGGCGCGCTTGGCCTCGAACAGCCTATCCAAGTCCTGATCCCTTGGCATGCGTGTCGGATCGATGCCCAGCGCCTGGGCTGCGGCAAGCGGCATGTCAGGCCGCCAGGTCGCCCGGCTGTCCCGGCTGGTGTAGTAGGCCGTCAGTCTTCCGCCGGCGTCCAGGGTTCGTCCGGCGGCTGGCCCGGGATCGTGGGTCGGCTCAGGGGTGTTCTCTGTGAAGTAAGCTCGCAGGAGCGCGCCCTTGCTCGCGGCAGCTAACTTCCGGAACGACATCATCCCCGGCTGCCCCCATTGGGTCCTGCAGCGATGCTATTGTGGCCGGCGGGCTTGCTGGTGCTTGTCGTAAGAGCACGGGCGACGTCGCCTGGCAGGTTCTGTTCCATGGCGCTGAGCATCTTGGCCTGCTGCCGGGCAAGGCCGGTGAGTTCGGTCAGCTGACCCACGATGTGGCCGAGTATCTCCTCCAGGGTTGGCCCGTCGCCCTTCACAGGCGTGAGCAGCTTGATGATCTCGGCGCCCTGCTCGATCAGGATGGCTAGCTGCTCGCCCTGCGAGGCTTGGGCGAGCGCCATATCGCGGTTCTGCGCCCTCAGCTCGTCCAGGTTTTCTTTTAGCGTGGGGTCCATGCGCGCCTCCTTCGGTCGCGGCAGGATCGACCGTCGTGGCGCAAACAGCGGCTATCATTTTCGAGACGCCCGTCTCGGCCCGCACCAATTGCACGAGTGATGCAATGGTACATACGCCAACTTCCTTGTGCTTCCGACGTGCCATCGGCGTGCCGGTGGCGTGCCGGTGGCGTGCCGGTGGCGTGCCCTGGACGTGCCGGCGGCACACCGCTGTTTGCGCCAAGTCGGCGCAGGGTGCGGGCATGGACGAAGACAACACTCCTGCACTCACACGCCGTCTTGAGGCACATGCCCATGGGGGCAAATCGAAGCTGTATCAGCACCTGCGAAGCCAGCACCGCGCGCTGAGCAGGGCCATGGCCAAGCTCAATCCGACCTGGGCGAGCATTGCGGCCGAGATCTCGGCTGCCGGTGTGATGGGCCACAACGGAAAGCCTGCGTCTCCAACGTCGGTCCGCAATGTGTGGTGGCGTGTCTGTCGCGACGTCGAAGCCGAGACGCAAGTGCGGCAAGCGGAAAAGGATAGGCGAGGCCGCCACCCATCGCGTCTGCCGGCCACTCGGCGTCCCGCAGTGGCTGAGCCAGCACGGGCGGCTGAGCCGCCTCGCGCACCGGCTGTGCCCCGGGCCGAGTTGCCGCCTTGGACAGGGACATCCCTCCTGGATGCGGAGGACCTGCCCGAGGACGTGAGGGAAAACCTGGCGGCCCTCGAACGCCAGTTTGCATGGGCGGACCGGTACGTGAACCCGCCGAAGAAGGAGGACTAAGAGCATGTCTGACGTTGTTACCGTGCCTGATGCGGACGATCACCGTCCGATCCTGCTCATTGCCGCTGGCCGCCAAAGGGTGGGCAAGACGTCGTTCCTGAACACGACGGCGCAGTTCCTCCGGGCGCATGGGGCCGAGTTCGTCCTGTGGAACGCCGACAAGATGAACCGCACTTACAGCCTGTCGATGTTCCACAAGGATGTGCTTGAGCCGCCCTCGGCCGATCCAGAGGACGGCAAGGCTTGGCTTGAAACCCAGTTCACCGACATGGTGGTGAATAAATACAACGCTTTGCTCGACATCGGCGGCGGCGAGACCCCACTAAGCCGCCTGGTAGAGGAGGTGGCCATCGTCCGCACCTTGGAGCGGCGGGGCCATCGCGTGGTGCTGGCGCATGTCGTTGGGCCGGAGATGGCGGACCTCGACTACCTGGAGCGTTTTTTGGCGGGCAACCTCTTCGCTCCCAAGGCCACGCTGATCGTTCTCAACCAGGGGCTGGTGCTCAATGGCCGGTCTGCCGCCTTCGCGTTCGGGGCGGTGTTGCAGCACCCAGCCCTGGTCGAGGCCGCACGGAAGGGGGCTAAGACCGTGATGATGCCGAGCCTGGCCTGCATGTCGGCCGTCACTGACCGCGCCTTGACGTTCGCCGATGCCATGAACGGCGTGGCTGCCCCTGGCAAGCCGCCGCTGTCCTTCTTCGATCAGGAGCGGGTGGCCACCTGGTGGGAGAGGGAGCTGCCGCCCTTCTTCGGAGTGATCCCATCTCCTTGGCTCCCGGCGATGCCAGGCTTCATACGACCGGCAATGAGCCAGCCCTCGTCAGGCAGGAAGCGGAGCGGAACAGATGGCTGACACCGAGGGCGAGGAGCGGCTCACGCTTGTGACGCCTATGATCCATGCAGCGTGCGCCTCTCTCGTCCAGGCGATGAACGGCATGGGCAACGAGGCCGTCCACCAGGCATTTTCGCGCATGGTGGACGATCCCACCGAGGCTATCTTATGGGAACTGGTCGATGGGTCCCGGGCGTGGGACATCTACGAATCTGGTGGCCCCTTGCTCGCCCAAGTATCCGAGCTTGTGTTCGGCGCTGGCATCTCGCCTGCCCGCCCCGAACTGGACGCCTGGTTGCTCGGTCTCGCCGATGCAGGCCAGACACGCATCCAGGCGACGGACGACCCTTGGCGCTTCCTGATGACCTCTGCGTGTGTGCCGGAGGTGACAGCCTCGCTGCTGCCGATCCGTGATGGTGCTGGCCCGGAGGACCTTGCAGTCCAGGTCTGTATCGGGGCGAACCGGTTGGTATCAGCCGGAGTGATGTCGGCCGGGGCGGTGCGCGACATCTGGAAAGCGGCGACCCACGCCGGCATCGTCAACTGGCACAGGGTCAATAGCCAGCGTGCGCTCGTGGATCACCCCGGGTTCGCCCAGGTAGTGGAACGGCCTGTGTTGGGATCGTCTGGGGTTTACCTGGTCCGTGTCCCTCGTCTGCCCTTCTCGCCGCTGATGCCGCCTGACACCTACCGAACGCCGGTAGCCTCGGCGGTGTTCGAGACCGCAGCGGAGTTCAGGGAGTGCGAGCAGTACTACCAGACGCCGGGTGCATCGATCTCTCTGACCATGCCGGTGTTCCGCAACAGGCCACCCTGCGCCGATCGTCCGGCCAGGCTTGCGGGCGGCATCGCGGAGTTTCGCCATCGGCTGGTGTCCACGCCGTGGTCAGACATCGGCGCAGCCTCCGTGGTGACCTTACCCTCGAAGCTGATCAAGGCCATGCCTGCTGACAAGCGGGCACAGCTGTATCGCGGACGGTATGCCATCCAGTTGGCTGCCAGCGTGGAAGAGGCGAAGCAAGCTGTCCGGGAGGCATTCGGAACCGCGCTCGATCCTAAGACCATCCGTGTCTCTGCCTCATTGCATCCCAAGGCGGCGCCGGCGTTGGTGGTGCGGTCACCGACCATGATCGTGGTGTCCGAGGCGAACATCGAGCAGGAGGCGCACGCTCTCTACCTGATTTGGCAATCCCTCCATCAACGGCCCGTGCCGCAAGGTGTGCCATCTGTCCTGTTCGCAGGGGCACATGCCGACCTTGCAGAAGCACTGGAGCCGCATGTCGCCATCGCTCCACCGGTGGCGGCTGGGGATGCTGTTGCGGTAGTGTGTACTGGCCTTTCATCGAAGGCGCGCGTGGTCGTCCTCGACCCGGAGGCGCTGGCCTTCGCGTCGATGGCGCTACCCCCTCATGTGAAGCGCGGTCAGCATGGAATCACTTTGGTTGCGATGGCGGCCCCCGGCATAGGCGAGCCGATCATCGAGATGGCCCGCAAGCTCGATGCCAAGGTCCTTCTTCTGGAGCCGTCGCTGCCACCAGAGCATTCGGTTCAAGACGGGGTGGCGATTCTTGCGGGTAAGTTGAGGCGGCAAGGCATTCCGTGCAAGCGCATCGCCTCGATCCCCACGCCACCCCTGGCGTTGGCTGCGATCGCGGACGGCCTCTGGGCAGGCGGCGAGGCGTTTGGTGGTTGAGGCATCCGCCGTCCAACCGGTTGAGACTGAAGCGGCGCGTGCCACTGCCGAGCTGGACCGCCTGGTTCAACAGACCTTGGTTGCAGCCCGGGAGTGGGGGGTGCGGCCGGACCACTTGGAGGGCCGGTTCATCTCGATGCTGCTGACCACATTGACCTCCCTCGGCTTGCTCACGAAGGCCGCGGCGGCACAGTCCCAGGCAGCATCGAGGGAGCATGCGGCGGCGGCGGCGGCTGAGCTGAAGGGGTTGCAGGCGGCAAATAAGATTGCGGTCGCTTTGCAGGCCCAGGCGCAGAGCGCCCTCGCGAGTTCCGAGGTCAAGGTGGATCAGGTAGTGAGCAAGTTCGTGCTGTCAGTCGCCCCAGAGATCGTCAAGCAGATCAGCGGGGCGGTGGTGCTGCGCGAGCGGCGGTATAATCAGTCGGTGCTGTGGGGGCGTGCGGTGGCAATCGCTGCCGTGGCTTGCGGCCTGGTGCTGGGCGGCTACACCTGGCGGGCCTGGACACCGGACCCGGCGGCGGCGGCCGGAGCGTTGCTGCTGGAACGGGTCAGGCAGTGCCAGGCAGCTCCGACGTTCAGGCAGCCGCAGACGGGTGACGCGCTCTGCAACGTGAAATCTTTGCTGGCCGGGTCATGATGGAGCGCTGTTCGCGCCACAGTGACCGATGCTGCGGCCTCTTGGAGCAATGAGGCCCCTGATGCAGTCCGTGACCCCACCGCCGAGAGACAGCTTGCACCGCCACCGCAGCGGGCGATGGCTTTGGCCCCGTGTCATCCTTTTGATGCCGGTGGTGGCCCTCGTCGGCATAGCGGGCCATCCTGCCGTCGCGGATACGACGGCCGAGACGTTGAAGGGCATCCCGGTGCTTCCGGTGCCGATGTTCGAGGAAACCGGCTTGCCGGCCTTCTCGATGCCTGTCGGGGCTACTGCTCTGGACGCCAGCACGGCGACAGGCGACGCTGCTTCGTCGGACAACAGCACCTCGACCTTTGATGGCGGCACCTCGACCTCTGGCAGCGGCGCCACCGGAACAGGCAGTTCAGGGGATGGTGCTGGCAGCACGTCGATGACGTCCATGATGTCCAGGTCTTGGGGGGATGCTGCGTCGCAGAACGCACAGACGGTCGGGATCACTCCGGTAGCGCTAGCGGCGACATGCCAGATCGAGGCCAGTGGCTGCCAGACCAACCCGGCCTCGGCCAGCACCACGATCACGGGCACCTTCCAGATGCTCGACAGCACCTACACATCGATGATCAAGGCGGCCGTGGCGGACAACCCCTCCTTGGCGGCCAACATCGTGCCTGGGCTGGCCGGCAAGCTCGATCCGGCGACGCAGAGCATCGCCGCGGCACAGTACCTCAAGCAGGGTGCCACTTCTTTGCAGAACAACGGCATCGCGAACCCGTCCGTGCTCGATGTGCGCGGCTATTACAATTTCGGACCAGGCAACGCGGTCGCTATCGCAAATGCCCCTGATGGGGCTCTTATGTCGTCGCAGATTTCGGGCCTGACCGAAGCACAGTTCAAGGCCAACGGCATCAATCCTGCTACCACCACGGTCGGCCAGTGGCGCGCGAGTGTCACCGCCAAGATCGGTTCTTCCGCGGCGACTTCCCCTGTCCTTCTGGCGAAGTCTTAGGAGCCAGCTATGCGCCAACTCTCAGCAATCGTGTTTTCCATCTCTCTCGCCTGCGGCGCTGCCCATGCTCAAGGGCTGAAGGCTGTCCGGCCTCTGCCCGGCTACGTCTGCATGCAGCTCGCCATCACGCCAGAGCAATCCGTTGACCCGAAGGTGGGGGTTCCCATCCTCAACGCTCCCTCGCCATCGGGTGCCGTTGTAAACTTTGCCGCCTCGGTCGTGCTCGTAAGGGACCCGCCGCACAACTCGGGTGGGTTCCTCCAAGTGCTGCGGTTCAACTGGCAAGTGGGGTGGATCGATGCTCGATACCTACGCCCATGGTCCAACCCCTACGCCCCGGCTGCCCGTTGTGTGCCTTCGGTCTTGTCCAATGGCAATCCGGGCTTTGGCACATAGGATGGGCCAAGGAGGCTCTACGTCGGCTACGGACGCAGGCGACACCATCAAGACCACCCGCAGTACGAGGCGTCATGATGAAGGGCCGATCCCCTTTTGACCCTCACTAAATAGCCCAGTGACCGCGAAGCTACGCAGATTGACCGTCTGACGCTGTAGCATGTTGACCGGCGGCCAGGGCCAGGAGTGTCCGCCAAACGAACCCTAGCGGACAGGTGGCCGATGGCTTCTGAGACGCTACGCCCAGGGCGTAAGAGAGAGTGAGACTTGTCAGTCGTTCCCTTCCGCCATTGCTTGCCGGAGCACCGCAAAGATATGGGGGTCGTTGGTTTGCACAACGTTGAGTCGCAGCAAGGCAAAGGCTGTCTGCGAGACGCTGAACACGTTGTCCGGCGCCAGCACGATGTTCTCGGATACGGCCCTGCGGGTGAGCGTGGCAGAGTCCTGCCCATCTGGAAAGCGGCATCAAAGATAAAAGCCGCCGCGCGGCATGATCCAGGGCCGGATGCCGAGAGGCTCCAACCCAAACGTCGCGGGCTGTGCCTGTCTGTTGCACCAGCCTACCCGCGCAGGCAGGGTCGCCTTCCCAGTTGGAAAGAGAACGCATGTCGCTTCGCATCGCCGTCGGCGGCTTCCTGCACGAGAGCCACTCCTTCGCGCCGCGGTCGGCCGGCTGGGCCGAGTTCGTGCAGCCCGGCGGGCTGCCGGCGCTGCGCTCTGGCCCGGCCATGCTGGACGCGGTGCGCGGCACCTCCGTCGCAATCGCTGGCGCACTGGCCGAGGCGGCTGCGGCGGACGTCGTGGCCGTGCCGCTCACTTGGTGTTTTGCCAACCCGGCCGGCCCGGTAGAGGACCAGGCGTTCGAACGCATCGCCGCGCTAATCTGCGCAGGCCTGGTGGAGGCGTTGAACGGCGGCCCGCTAGACGGCGTTTTCCTCGACCTGCACGGCGCCGCCATGGCTACCAGCTTCCCCGATGCGGAGGGCGAGCTGCTGCGGCGCGTGCGGGACGTGCTCGGCGGCGTGCCGGTCACCGTGAGCCTTGATCCCCACGCGAACCTCACGGCGGCCATGGTGGACCGGTGCGATGCCGCCGTGCCGTACCGCACCTACCCGCACGTTGATATGAAGGAGACAGGCGCCCAGGCGATGCGGCTGCTGTTGCGCCGCATCGGCGCCGGGCCGTTCGCCTGTGCCTACCGTCAGCTCGATTACTGGATGCCGATCACCAGCCAGTGCACGCTGGTGGAGCCGATGCGCAGCGTTATGGAGGAGCGTACCCGGATCGGCAGCCGTCCCGGAGTGATTGAGCTTGCTTGGTGTTTCGGCTTTCCTTACGCCGACTTCCACGGCTGTGGCCCGGCCCTTGTCGCCTATGCAGACACCGGGGAAGCGGCCGACCAAGCCGCAGACGACTTCCTGGCCTATCTACGGAGCCGCGAACTAGATTTTGGGTCCGAGATCCTGCCAGCGTGCGACGCCGTAGCAGTTGCGATGCGGGAGCCTCATGGTCTGGTCTTGATCGCCGACACGCAGGACAACCCCGGTGGTGGCGGGCATGGCGACACGACAGGCATGCTGGCAGAACTGCTCAGGCAAGGCGCGCGGGGTGCTGTGGTATGCCTCATCAACGACGCCGAAAGCGCGGGCCGCTGCCACGATGCGGGACAAGGCGGCACGGTGCAGCTGTCGCTCGGAGGAAAGTCGGACGGGATGCCGCTCGCCCTGGAGGCGACCGTGGTCATGCTGACGGACGGCCAGTTCATGCTGACCGGGCCGATGGGGAGCGGCAACCCCGCCAACCTTGGCCCGATGGCGCTGATCGAGGTCTCCGGCATCCGCGTGGTGGTCGCCAGCCGCAAGATGCAGGCGCTGGACCAGGCCATCCTGCGCCATGTCGGGATCGAGCCGGCTGCATGCTCGATCATCACCCTGAAGTCATCGGTGCATTTCCGTGCCGATTTCGGGCCGCTTGCCAGCCGGGTGATCGTGGCTGCGGCACCTGGGCCGGTAGCGGCTGATCCTGCCTCCCTGCCTTTCCAGCACCTGCGTCCGGAGTTGAGGACGCGGCCTGGCCAGTAGCCGGTGGGCTGGTCATGCTGCGCTGCCTCGGCAGCAAGAGAGCAGGTGCGTGTGGAGGCAGGTGAAATCCACAACGACGCGGAGCCGGCCGTCAGCGATATTGGCGTCCGCCAAAGAGAACAACAATTCTCCTTCGCAACCTGCTGCGGCGAGCCAACCGGATGGCGGCTGGAACCCGGCCGCAGCGACGATGCCGGAGCGGTGGCGCAAACCGGTCTGGTGACAGACGGGATCAGCTGTGCCCCGACAGGAAAAGCGGGCGACCCGTGTGTCGCGGTCAGGTTGACACCCGAGCGCGCGCTTGCACATTGGCGGCAGAAAAGCGGCGGTCCCCAGGGGGAACCGCCAAGTTTAGGGAGGAAACGTCCTGCAAACATGACCATGGGTCATGCTGCAGGATGACCCTACCGCGGCCAAGCGAGATGGCAAACTAACTTTTGTGCGATGCAGCATTTCCGGGAAGCATGGACCCGGGCGCTCCAGCGCCGAGCACGCCTACAGCGGAGAACAAGCAGCCCATGCCTGACCCCAACGCGCCACTCCGTCGTGGCGACGACGAACCTGACGATACCTCCATCGAAGAACGGATGCGCCTGGCGCTTGGCAGGCTGGGCACCAAGGCCTCGGTAGCCGGCACGGCCACCTCCTCCCACGCCGGGTCCCAGCGCCGGGCGCGCTTCGCCCGGGACGGCGAGGTGCCCGTCGAGCGCGTGACGACCAGCCGCGTCATAGGCGACAGGCACAGGGAGCTGGCCGGGGAGCGGGAGGCCCGGCAACGCACCGAGCAGGCCCTAGCCGAGGCGCAGGCCATCATCGCCAATGTGCAAGTGGCGCTGGTCCGGTCCGAGCAGGCCGCCCGCGCGGCACGGGACACCGTTGAGGAGCGGGAGGCCGCGATGGCAGGGCTGCGGGCCGAGCTGCAGCGTGTTGTGGCCGAGCGGGAAGCCCTGCAAGAGGCACAGGTTGCAGTGGCGGCACAGCCCAAGCCGCGGCGGGTTTCAGCGCCGCCGAGGGCCAAGCAACCGGAGCGGGAGCCGGAGCCGGTCAGGTGGTGGCTGGACTACTTGAAGGTGCCAGGCTCATAGGGGCCGCCCCAACATTCGTGACCCCAACCACCATCTTCAACGTCAACCGCACTGGCCCCCCGAAGCGAGTGCGTCGCGGCTGCTTGCGTCGGGGTGGTACGAGCTGGGGCACAGCTTGGGTGCGGGTCCAGCTTCGCAATCGGCACAGGCCGGGCCGGAGCTGCGCGCGTCTGGTACAACCTTCCCGTCTGCCCCCGAAGTGATGTGGGCGAGCGGGGACTTGTTTAGGGCTGGATCGAGGTTGAACCGGGCAGTGCTGCAGGTGCCGGGGCTGTCTTGCCTTGCTTTCTGGCCTCGGTGTGGGTCAACCCCGGAGGCATGTTCCCTGGCGAGGCTGGGCTGCGCCGGGTGCGGGCCGCTTGGGGCCTGCGCCCGGGGCGGCCCAGCCTTGCCGGAGGGGA
>CAXTDP010000008.1:0-30230 GCA_964242295.1 uncultured Acetobacteraceae bacterium
TGATGATCGCCTCGCGCTCGATCTGGTCGTCGGCGCCCAGCACGAAGCGGCCCGTGCTCTGCGACAGGATGCCGTCGCTGAAGTCGGACAAGCGCTGGCTGGCGAAGCCGAGCTGCACGTTGTGCTTGCGACCCTCGCGCACGTCGCGCTCGGCCTGGGCGCAGATCAGCGGGCTGCCCTCGGTGCGGTGCCACTCGTCGTAGTCGATGCGCTTGACCGTCTCGTACACCTCGGTAAAGCGCACCCGGTGGTGCTCGCGCACCCGGTCGGGCACGAACTCCAGGTACTCCGGGTGCAGGAAGAAGTTCTTGGCGAGGATGTGCCGGGCCAGGAGATACATCATCTCGGTCTGCCGCTGCGCCGCAGCCGACCCCTTGGGGGCCACGGATTGCAGGTCGAGCGCAATGATGCGCGCCGGCCCGAAGTCGAGCCGCGTCGGCGCATTCAAGGTCGGGAACTGCACGATCAGGTCTTGGATGTAGCGCACGAAAATCTGGATGGTGGATTCCGAGGTTTCCTGGATCTTCACGCCCTCGAAGGCGTCGCGCACCTGGTCGGTCCGCACGGCGCTGATGAGGTCCTGGATGATCGGCACGGCATGGCGCTGGGCGATCTCGGCCAGGCGGTACTCGCCCAGGTCGCACAGTGCGGTCACGACGTCGCGCCAGAACGGCCGGCCGTCGTGCAGCTCGATGCCGTGCCGCTCGATGGCGCGGTCCACCTCCGGCTCGGCGCCGTGGCGGTAGTGCTTCGATCCCTCGTCGGAGGCGCACAGCCGGTAGGCCTCCTCGATGACGGCTTGGATCAGCTGCGACATGCCCTCGAAGGGCTGAGAACGCTCAGGCGGCGTGGTGCCCAACGCCAGGAAGTTCTGCAGGAACACCCGCTCCAACGGCAGCGGATACTCGCAGCCGACCTGCAGGTCGAAGATGTTGTACTCGTAGCCCGGCGCAAACTGCATGGAGACGAAGATCGCCTCGTGCCGGCGCTGCGGTCCCAGCGCCTCCTGCATCAGGCGGATGAAGCCCTCGACGGACTTGCCGATATCGACCTTGCCGATCAGCGGCAGCTTGGCGCCGTTGGTGCCCATGGCCGCGGTCGAGTTGCACAGGCCGATGTTGATGGTGTTGGCCAGCACCGACTTGCCCGACCCCGGGGGGGCCACGAAGATATCCACCACCAGGGGCCGCTTGCGCCCGCCGTTGGGGTCGTAGGGCCAGATGCCGCCGTCGGGCCGGCGGAACAGCACGCTGCCGCTCTCCCAGGGCGAGGCGGTGCGGTTCCAGCCCAGCATCATCAGCGCGTCGGCGAGCAGGGCCAACTGGGGGTTGGCGGTCGAGGACAGCGACAGGCCCGGCGCGCTGCTCATGACGGCATCCAGCGGGTCGCCGACGACGGAGGTGGTCTTGGCGTTTCCCCAGCCCTCGATGCGCTGGGACAGGGTGGACGCGCGCCGGCGCAGCCGGGCAGGGTTCTCCACCCTGGCCCAGGTGGCGAAGCTGGCGCGCAGCTTGACGCTGGTGTGGTTGTCCTCCGCCTGCTCGCGCAGGAAGGCGAAGCCGCGGCGGAGGTCGTCATTGCCGGGGAACATGGACAGGAAGGACGCGCCGACGTCCTTGACCTGCATCGCCCCTCGGCCGCCACCCTCGACCAGGATGGAGGCGCGCCAGGGGATGCGGTCCTGGCCCAGGGTGGCCGCGAGCTTGACGAAGGGCTGTGGGCGCTCCGGGCCGAGGTTCATGTCCACGCAGGCGTAGGCATTGTCGCCCATCTCGACCCGCTGGCCGCCCCGGGTCACGGCGTCGCAGTGGAACAACTGGTCGCGCACGGGTGGCCAGAGCACGCACTCGGCCTTCGGCTTGACGCCCTCCTCGGGCGCGCGGGCCATCACTCGGTCGCCCGGCAGGGAGGCGGTCCAGTCGGAGCCGGACATCTCCCGATACATGCCCTCTCGCGTGGCCTTGAGAGCCTCGTGCGGGGTGACGGGTTTGGCCGAGATGTCGTGCGCCCGCAGCGCCGACAGCAGCCGCGAGGCGAAGGCGTTGTGGCGGGCCGACATGATCTCGGAGCGCAGGTAGAAGCGCTGGGTGTCGCCGAGGGCGCCAGCGGCGGCATTGGCGGCATACTCCGCCTTGAGCTGCTTTCGCTCCTCCTTGGACAGGACCGAGGTCCGGGTCCATGCGATGAGGTAGCACGCCTCCCAGCGCATCAGCTTGGGCCACAACAGGGCGCGCTCGTCAAAGATATCGTCGAGCTGCAGCCCGATCTGCCGGGCGACTTCCCGGCAGGATCGCAGGTTCAGGTTCTCGATCTCCACCAGCGCGGCGTCGGGATCGGAGATGTACCAGCACTGGATGGCATGGCCGCGGCTGTCCAGCGCGCCGGAAAGGTCCAGCCGCATGGCCTCGGCGATGTTGGCGAAGTCCTTGCCCTCGCCCATGCGCTGCATGCCGTCCACCCTGATCCAGGACAGGTAGTTGCCGCCCTTGGTGACCAGGGCGTCGCCGTGGGAGGTCTCGACGTCGCAGAAGCTGGTCAGCGGCTGCTTCAGGGACAGCGACAGGCTGGCAAAGGCGCGGGCGACGGCGGAAAGCATGGCTAGGCTCCTGTGCTGGGAGGTGAAGCGGCTGATTGGACGGCGGCGGCCGGGCCATCTGGTCCCCCTACTGCGCCGGGACGCGACATCCCGCGCCAGGCCGCGACGATGGCCGGATAGACGTCCTTGCCATCGCGGTAGAAGCAGCCCAGCGGCATGATGCGCAGGCCGCCTAGCAGGGGTGCCAGGCGCGGCCGGGCTGCTGGGGAGAGCTGATGCAGGGTGGCTGCCAACTGTGACGGCAGGTGCGTGCCGAGGCGCTCGGCGGCAGTGACGGCACGGGCCGCAAGGGCAGTGCCCGCATGGTAGGCCGCCGCCCGATTGGCGCTGGAATCCGGACTGGCCTTGTGTGGGCGGGGCGGGTCGCCGTGGACCAGGCTGTCGCCCACGGCGAGCCGGATCAGGTGGACTTCCCGCATCAAGGTGTTCAGGGCAGGCTGGCTCACCTCCGGCAGCCAGATCAGCAGCGCCTCCTCGTCGATGCGGGGCCGCTCCAGGTGCTGCGCCAGGTGGCACAGTGGGCAGGCGGCACCGACCGGAACCGCGGTGGGAAAACCCCACGGCCCGGACCGTGCGCCGCAGAACCGGCAGGGATGTGGAGCCAGCGCGGCATCGGGCTGGTGCGCTTCGTCCAGCTCCGGACCCATGTGGTCCAGCAGTTGTGCGTCGAGGGTAAGCGGCAGCAGGGCCATGTCAGATGGCACGGAGCACGAGTGGCATGACGGCAACGAGACCCGCGCCAAATAGGGTGACGGCTACGAGGAACTGGCGGACCCACCGCGGGAAGTGGTCCGGTCTGGCGAACCACAGAAGCAGGATGACGAGTAGGCCGGGAACGGAGCGAGCACAGAATACTCCGGCTGCGTCCTCGAAGATCGGCGGGCTGGGAAGCGAAGTCGCGGCGGCCCCGGCGAAGAGGAGGGATGCCAGGAGCAGTGTTCCTGCCGCTATGCGGGGGGAGCGGTCCGATGTCCGGCAGGCCGGTGAGGTCTCGATGGATGGAGTGGCCTGCATGGCAGGTGTCCTTCGCGATGCGTGGAAGGAGGCTGCCGCCGGCGCCTGACAGAGCGAGCCAGGAGTCGGCGGCAGTGGACAGGTCAGGGGCCGAAGGTGACCATGCCCGGGGTGGTGCTGATGGTGGCGGCGGCGCCGGTGGCAGTGATCGCCGCCTTGTTGATCCACACGCCGCCAGTGGCGAACAGACCGCACAGCGCCAGCCCGGCCATGGCCCGGCCGACGAAGCCGGTCTCCCGGTTCTGCGGCTGGCGGCTCTGCCAGGCCGCCCAGACCCCGAAGAAGAAGCAGACGGCCGCGGCCAGGTAGCAGGTCATGCCGAACACCGTGCTGCCGGCGTTCAAGCCTTCGCTCGACATGATCTTGATCTGGTCGCCGAGCCCGCCCGTGGGCGAGGCGGCCTGGGCCAGAGCCTGGCCAGCAAAACCGAAGCCAGCCGCGAGGACGCCGGCGGCGCCGGCCAGCAGCCGGCCCCGCGTCTGCACGAACCGGAGCGCGCGCGGCACGGCGCGGCCCGGGACGAGCTTGTTGAGGATGGTAAGGTTCACTCTTGCTACTCCTGTGGTCGAGGGATCAGCCCCTCGAACCCCAGGATCGCTGGGCGGCTTGCGAACGGGCCGTCCGTTCCACCCGGCAGACGGGAAATTCAGCCGCCGGTCGTGAACAGGGTGACGACGCCCTGGGCGACGGTCAGGATGTTGATGCACAGCACGCCGAAGGTGAGCTGCACGCCACAGGCCGTGGGCGAGCCCTCCCCGCGGCCGTTGATGATGGATCGCCAGCGCAGGATGGCGAGGAATACGCAGGCGGCGCCGAACGCCTCGAAGAAGTATTGGAACAGGGCGACGACGTTGATCACCGTCGCGGTCGGCGTCGCGCCGAGCAGGCTGGCAGCGCTGCCGGGCGTTGTCGCAGTGTAGGAGCCGATCTGGACCGCCATGCTGGTGCCGACGCTGACGTTGGCCATGGTGAGGAACTTCGGGAAGCTGGCGAACACGCCGCACAGCACCAGCGAGACGAACGGTATCCACGGGCGGACCCAGTGGTGGTGATGGCGCCGGTGTGGCTCGGCGAAGGTCCACAGCGTCCACACGGCGAAGGTGAAGCAGCAGCAGGCGGCGATGTAGCAGAAAGCCGGCAGCATGACGGCGATGCCGTCGGCGATCGCCGTCGAGAAGTTGACCAGTCCTTGCACGTCAAATCCTCCCGGCCGCTACTGAACGGAGCCGCGCTCGGCGGTGACGACCCAGGCGGTGCCCTTCTGGGCGATGGATTTCACCCGGCCCAGGTCGGGCAGGGTGTCGCCGACCGCGACCTGCAGCTGCGCCCCCTCGCCACCGCCGCGGTCCACCTCGGCCAGCAGCGCCAGGCCCGGTGAAGCCGCCTGCACCCGGTAGCGCCGGGACACTGCGGTCCCGGCGCCAGACGAGGAGGGCGTCACGGTGAACGGGGCGGGGCGGGAAACGACGGGCAGCACGACAGCCGGGGCGGCCGGCTCGGCAGCAGAGGGCGTGGCCTCGCCGGGAGCCGCGGCGGCAGACATCGCCCGGCGGGCCTCGGACATGGACAGCCGGCGCTCGAAGTCGTCCAGCCGCGCAGTGGCACTGGCAGACGCCTTGCGCAGGTCGGCGCGGAGTTGGGCATCCTGGGCTTTGAGATCGTGGACCATGTGGGCCATCTCGGCGACCATGTTCAGCACCTGCACCTGGTCCTGCGGGGTCAGTGGCCCTGGCCGCACGGCTTCGGCCTGGGCTACGACATCCGAGGGCTGGACGGAGCTGGGCGTGGCTCCTGCACCGACCTGCTGAGGGACCGGGCTTGCCGGGGCGGCGGCAGGGACCACCAGGGCAGGAAGCGTGGCGCCATTCAGCTCGGCGAGCTTCTGGTAATAGCTGCCTGCGCCAGTCCACGTAGGCTCGACCACCGGCGGGGGCGGGACCGGCAGGGGCAGGGGCACGGCCGATGCCAGCACCTGCCTGGTCACGTCAGGCGGCGAAGCTGGCGGTTGGGACAGGGAGCCTGCCGCGGCGGTGCGGGCTGGCGTGGCGGCCGGGCGAGCGGCTCCCGCACGGGGCACCACGCTCCCCGGCTCCATGGCTATCTCGGTGGCTGGGCCGTCAGGCGGCAAGGCTGGCTCAACCGGCGCCGGGAGCGGCACTTCCGTCTTGAGCGGGGCGGACGGGATGGGTGCGCCCGAAGGGGAGGATGCGTCGCGTGCTGCGGTGGCCGACGTCGTGAGGTCGTGGGGACCGGCAGGGGCAGGCCTGCCCGCAGCGGCACCGCTGGCGGCGGCAGGGTGCAGCGCCAGCAGGTCACGGACCTGCTGGTCCCTTGGCGCGGGGACATACTTCTCACGGACGGCAGCAGGCGGCGGCGGCGGAAGCTGCACGCTGGCAAGCGCGGCCGATGGCGCCAGCGGCTTGGCCCGGGAGATGCCGGCAGCGGCTGTGACAGTCCGGACCTCCTCGCGCACCTCTGGGGCCAGGGTGCCGGCCGAGGCTAGGAGCCGGTGGACCTGCGCCGACAGGCCCGGCAGCGGATACAGCGTGTTGTAGGAGGAAGCCGCGAAGGCGATCGCCCCGCCGACTGCAAGCACGGTCAGCGCGGTTCCCAACAGCAGGTGTCTCCGCCGCTTGCGCGGCTTTGGCGGCAGAAGCTGCGGGGCTGGCCCAGAGGCATCAATGGCGGCGGGATCACTGGGGGCAGCGTCATACAGCGGTGGGCCGAAGGGCTCGCCGGGGAGGCGGGCGCTCAGCGGCGCGTCGAGGGCTGCGGCGTCCGGCTCGACCGTGTGGTGGGCGGTGATGTGCGTGTCCATGGAAGCCTCCTTGCAACCGGCAGCATCGGCAAGGGGTTTGCGAATGGGTCTCGTCGTGGGCGCAGCGGGCGGTCAGCGAGGAAGTCTGAGGTCAGGAATCTCCTCATTGCGCGCCGTGCGACGTCACGTTGGTGAGAAACATGACACCTACGGCGACGTTCGCATCGAGGGAGATGGTCGGCCCCTTGGGCGCGGACTGGTTGAGGACGCTGCCGAGCTGCGCAGCTGCGACGCCTGCTCCGACGCCAAGCTGCTGGCGGATGTTGAGGTTGGTGGAGGTGGTGGCGCCACCGAGGGGGCTGAGCACCGCCACGCTGTTGGACGTTTGGGCAATGGCCTGGCCAAGCCCCGCCACGAAGGCAGACGCCGCGGGCAAGGCGAACCGCTCCAGGTAGTGCTGGTCCACCCCGGAGGCGACGCCCGCCTCCATCGTGTCGGGCGCGACCACCAAGCCGTCGGCGCCGATGCTCTCGCCGTGGTGGATGACGCTGTTGATGTGGATCACCAGCCGGTCGTTCTGCTTGCCGAAGCTGCCGATCATGCGGTCGCCGGCAATCGGCCCGGTATCGGCCTCCAACACCACCGGGCTGCTCGCATCCGAACTCACTTGGAGGATGGGGTGGGCGTAGATCATGCGCCCAGCTGGCACCAGGATGTTGGCCGTGTCGGACCGGGACGACACCGGAAGGGGGGAAGCGGCATCGCGCACCCGGGACGGCGCGGGGGACGGCCGTGAGGACGGCACGTCATCGGACGCCGGCGCCTCGCGCTCGGGTGGCAGGATCACGTCCGTGCGCGGCGCCCGCCCGCCCCACTGCTGGAACAGATCCTGCACCGCCCGGGTGTAGGCTTGCTGCGCCGCCGGGTCCGCCGCCGGCGCTGCGACCTTGATTGGACGGGGTGGCAGCTCGGTGGGCAAGGGAGCAGCCGGAGCGAGCGGAAGCGCCACAGGAAAGGCCGCCTGCATCGCTGCAGGCAGCGGCGGCGGCGCAGGGCGCGGGGCGGGAACGGCGACGGGCTCCCCGGGTGACGGAATGGATGCAGGCAGCACGGGCTGCTCGACCTGCAACGGACCAGGCAGCACAAGCTGGCTCGGGGCCATGGGTGGGGTAAAGGAGACCCCACGCTGCAGCGCCGCCTGCGCCCGCCCGCTGTCGGCCTTGAGGGCCAGCGCATCCTGCTCGGGGGTGCTGTGCAGCCCACCCGGCAGGGGGTCCATCTCTTTCATGCGGGCATCGCGCGACTGGAACTCGGGTGGCCGGCCGGAGAAGGCCACGGCCGCCACCAGCCCGGCCAGGCTCGTGCCGGCCAGGGCGAACACCATCAGGCGGCGTGGGCCGGCGGCGCCGGTGGCGTTGAACCGGCCCAGCGACGGCCGCTTGAACGGCAGCTTGGAGGGGAGGGCGCGCAGGGCGCCCAGCTTGGAAAAGGCTCCGGACATGGGGCTACTCCTTCAGCTCGGCCGAGACGGTGCGGCCATTGACGGACAACAGGACCCAGGGGGTGGCCGGGACCGCGTAGACGGTCAGCCCGGCCTCGGCTTCCGAGGCAGTCCACTCCGGCGACAGCAGGGTGTAGCTGGTGCGGAGATAGACGTTGCGGCCCAGCCGCCAGGCTCGCAGGCCCTCGGGTGAGACGCCCAGCACCGACAGCGGCACCGCGTCAGCCGGCGGGACCCCCTCCAGCATGCCCGTGAGATAGGGCGCGCCGGTGTCGGGAGTGTCCGGCCGGGTCATGATCTCCACCCGGGCGTGCGGGCCGCGGTCGGCCAGGTGGACGCTGAGGCTGGCGTCATAGCGGCCGTGTCCGGCCGTCATCATGAACACGATGGGCTTGGGCGCCCCCTCCAGCGCGACGACCAGGCCGCCTTGCGGGCGCAGCGACATCGGCGTGATCTCCAGCACGTTGCTGCCCTTGGTTGGGGTGCAGACGTGGAAGCCGTTGATCGGACCGTTCTGGCCGCCGCCGGCCGCGTTGGACACCGTGCAGCCGCTGCCGTTGGCGACCGCAGCCGAGTTCGAGTTGGTGTCCCACACGATGGGCCAGGGCTGGCCGGTGCTGTCGAAGAAGCTGACGGCCGTCGGGTAGCCCTTGACCGTCTCGATGATGGGGGTGGCCCCGCCCGGGGCGAAGCTGACATTGACGCGCCGGTTGGTCGGCGCCGCGGTCTCCGTGGCGCCCTCTTCCTTCGCCTGCTGGGTCGTCCTGAAACGCCGGGCGAGTTCTCGGATCATGTCTTCGGTGAGCGGGATCGCGTCGCGCGCTACCCGCTCCGCAGGGGGGTTGCCGTTCGCAGAATTGTCTGCACCGCCGTCGCCCGGCAGGGTGGGGAAGACCGGGCCGCCCGTCTGGGCATGACTGGACGGGGCCAGCAGCGCCGCAGCGAAAAGGACGGCCAAGGCGAACGAGTGGCGCACAAGTGTCTCCTGTCAGGGGATGGCGGCGTCGAGGACGCCCGGCCGAGGGCGGGCGAGGCGGGACGGGGGTTGCATCAATGCGGGGCGGCCACGAGCTGGTTCACGACCAGGCCGTCCGGGTGGTCGTCGCTGTTGATGCGTAGAACCGAGGCGGTGATGAGCAGGTTGTTGGCCGAGGTCTGGTTGACGTTCTCGCAGGTCTGCATGATCGGCACCTGGACTTCGTAGGCCAGGGCGCCTTCCTTGTAGCTGGTCTGGTGGATGACAGCCGCGCGCTGGGACTGCGCGTGGCAGAGCAGGCGAGCCCTCCTCATCTCGTCGAAGTTGCCGGTGCCAGTGTAGCTGTTGGCGAAGGTGTTCCAGCCGTTGAGCGTGAAGCGCCGACTGGCGGCGTTCAGCTGCGCGGGGAAGTTCAGGTAGTCCACGTTGTAGGGCGCCAGGATCGCCTTGACCGACCACTCCAGCAGCTCGGTGTCGTCCACGATCGGGCTGTCGAGGCCGACGACCTGGCGCGGCAGGTTCTTGCCGTCCACGATGTAGAGCGGCGGCGGCACACGGTTGGCCCAGCTCCAGGCGTCATGAATGACGGCGACGACGGCGATCGCGGACATGGCGATGGCCAGGCCGATGCACCGGGTGATGAGGGACGCCTGAAAATCCGGGTCGGACAGGCGGCGGGTGACGGCAGCGTCGTGGTTCCTCATGGCGGGCATCCCTTTGCAGGTGGCTACGGGTGCATCGTCGGCCGGTGTTCTGCGAACGGAGGCACGAAGCCGACACGCATGCCGGGCACCTTGGCGGGTGGTTCGGGGAGGCTAAGCCCGGGAGCGTCGAGGTCGGCGCGGGTGACGAGCGTGATGCGCTGGCCCTGGTACCTGTCGTGGTCGTCGAGCTGCCCATTGCGGAACCGGGTGGCCCGGCTGGTGCGGATGCCGTCGCGCCTCTGCCGCCAGAACAGAGGACGGCGGGCCTCCTCGCGGTCGGCGTAGCTGATGTCGCGCTGCAGGATGTAGCCGGAGCGGTCGAGGGTGGCCTGCGCGCACTCGGCGTCCCAATCAGGCCCGAACTTCTTGCGGACGAGGTCGCGCGGCAGGTTGACCCGGGTGAAGATCGAGGTGAGGGCGCGCACGGTCATGCCAGCGTCGCGGGCGATGCTCTTATAGTCCTGGCCGCCGAAATACCGCAGGGACAGGGCCAGCACGGCGGCCTCGTTCCGGTCGATCCGCTTGAACTTGCTGACCCAGGTGAGGTCCGAAGACGGATCGATGCGAGGAGAAGCCGGTTGCGGGCTGGGCGAAGCAGGGGCAGGCGGCTTGATGGGGGCGACGGGCGCTGCAGGTGGCACGGTGACGGGTTGGGTTGGCACAACCCGGAACAGTTGCAGCGTCCGCTGGCTGCCAGGAGTGGGGACAACCTGGTCGCCGACTGGCGCCGGAGCGGCCTGCGGACGGAGCGCGACCACGCCGCTGGCAGCCGTGCCAGTGGCAGGTGGCGCGAAGGCTGGCGCAGGCGTAGGCGCACCGGACGGCTTGGTTGCTGAGATTGCGGCAGCCGGTGCGGCAGGGCCTGGCCTATAGGAATGAGAGGGCGCGCAGGAGGAGGCAGGGACGGGAATGCCCGGCCAATAGACTCCGGCGAGGCCCACGGCTGGAAGATCGCGGAGGCTGGCCGGGTCAACCCGGCGCAGCGCCTTCCGGTCAGGGGTAGGGATGCCCAGGCGACGGCACTTGGACCGGACGGCGTTGGCAGACCGGCTGAGGCGGCGGCCTATGTCCTCGGGATGGACCCCTGTCGCGCGCCAATAGATGAGACGGATGACATCAGCGACCTGCCAGCCTTTGTGACCAGTCTTGCGCAGCGGCCGGTCGTGCGGGGTGTGCAGGCCCAGGCGGACCAGGCTGTCGTCAAGGGCCTCACGCGACAGGCTGAGGAATAAGCAGAGTGCATCGATACCCTGACCTGCCGCGACCATGCCGGCCAGCACACGGTCGAAGGGGAGGACGGCTGCCGCGGCCACCACGAGCAGCAGGTTGGCCCCCGGAACGGGTGCCTCCTCTGACTTGGGTGATCTCGATAGGGCTGCCGACACGCTGTGCTCCAGAGCGGGGTCACAGCAGCGTTACTCCGGCTATAACCGGACTGTCCAGCACAAAATATCCGCCTTTAACCGAACTAGCTAGGTTCCAGGCTCTGCTCCGTCTGAGGTGGAGTGGGATGATCCTTTGAGAGGCAGGTTGGGCTTCAAAGGCTTACGGTCGATCATCACCTCGAACCGGGCAATCTCACTGATGAGGGCTTGCTCCTCGACATGCCGCTCAGACAGAGTGCGGGCGAGGCGCTTGAGAAGGGACAGGAGAACCTCGGTATCGGCTTCAGAAAGGGGAGAGCCACCCGACTTTGGTAGAAAGTCTTGGGGTTGCATCTCAAGCACGTCAGCCACCTTCGCGAGTGTCTTGAGGGTGACGTTGGCGCTACCACTCTCAAGCTCGAAAACGAACGACCTCTTAAGTCCTGCCTTTGCTCCAAACTGATCATGGGTCAGGGCAGATCTGAGCCGGGCAGCTTTGAGCGTCCTCCCAAACGTCTTTAGAACCTCGGCATAGGGTTCGGGGTCATCGGCAGGCTCAGGAGGGGGCTTCGGCATCGCGCGGGCTGGTCCCCTGTTCAGTGGCAAGCACGTCCATCCCATCTCCTGGCGCTGGGACGGCCAGGTTGATTGGTGCGGTCTTATCCAGCCAAGCCGTGACTCGCTGCAATCCCCGTTCGCAAGACAAGGGATCATTCTGATGCCGACCGTGACTGGAAGGCACCACCCGATGAAGCTAGTTTTCGTAGCTGCCACCGTTGCCACCCTGTGCCTCCCGAGCCTGGCAAGGGCGGACTTCGTCATCGGCGGAGCATCTGGGCCAGCCAGCGCTGATGCGGCACCCGGACAGCCGATCCGGCTCAACCCAGATGCGGAAGCGACTTCCATCCCGCGTTCCTCACCACCGCGCCTGCGGGCCGCTACTGGCTTCGGCGACCAGGTGCCGCTCGCCTTTGCGGTCAGGCAGATCGTGCCGCGCACCATCACTGTGTCCTATGGACCCGGAGCGAGCAGCGAGAGCCTTGTTACCTGGCGGGGCGGGGCGCCCTGGAACCAGGTGCTGCAGGTAGCGGTCCGCCCCCTCGGCCTGCACGTCGTCCTGGCGCCAGGCGCCGTACGCATCAGGAAGTAGCGCCCGTTCGCAAGACAGGCCTGCAGCCTGGCGCTGACAGTACGGAAAATCACCATGCCAAACCTGGACCAAGCCGATGTGACTGCATGGCTCGCTGGATGGCGGGGCGGGGAGGATACATGGCCGCCCACTATGCGCGCCATCGAGTGCGCGGCAGATGCGCCCGTACGCCTGGCTGCCCTGGGCAAAGGCCTTGACCAGGCGCACAGGGCCAACATCGGGCTGCTGTCCAAGTGTCTGCATTCGGAGCCGGCCCTCAGCGATCTGCGCGCCATCCTGGCCCAACTGGGCGCTGCGCGCTCCCTGCGCCTGCTGCACTGGATATCCGAGGCCGACCTGCCGGAGGGCGGTGCGCTGCTGGCCGGGCTGCTGCAGGCCGACGACCAAGCTGGTGCAGCGCTGCGCACAGCCGTCGAGGGCCTGCGGCGCAAGATGGTGCTGGGCCGCATCTTCGCCCCCGAGCGCCTGGTCGCCCTCCAGGCTGCCTGCACCGAAAACCTCAAGGAGACCGCATGATGCTGAACCCCCTTACGATGGGAGCGGCTGCCCTTACGGCCGCGCTCATGCTGCCCAACCCGGCCCGGGCGCAGGCCACGAGCAGTGGCAGCGTGGGATGCACGGCCGTCACCCAGGCTGCCACCAACGGGATGACTTCTCGCATTGGGGCCGACGACAAGAGCATCAACCCGCCCCAGAGCGTCAAGACGATGACCTGCCTTGACGGCTTCTTCAACGGCGTCGGGCTGAACCTCGTCACCAACCTGCTCAACCCGGCGAACCTGCTCACCGCCGTCGAGGGGCAGATCTGCAACTTGGTGAAATCGGAGTGGAACTCGCTGCTCGGCGGCGCCCAGTGCGGCCTGACCCTCACGGGTTTCAACCTCGGTTTCGGCGGCCTCGGCGGCGGGCTGTCCTGCCCCACGCTGTCCTTCGGCGGAGGTGGACCTCCCATCGGCTCAGTGAGCACCGGCACGGGATCAGGGATCGGCAGCGGCAGCGGTCTCTACATTCAGGGCAACGGCCTGTCGCCGACAGGATACCCGCTGCCCAACGTTCCCCCCGGCAGCCTGTAGGAGCACCACGCCATGCGTAGGCTCACCCTCGCCAGTTCCACCGCCCTTGGCATCGTCGTTGGCGGTGTCCTGTTCAACGCCCCCCGTGCCCTTGCCGACCTCCCGACGATCGATGTCGCCTCGCTTGTCCAGCAAGCCAAGGCGTTCGCCCAGGAGACAGGCATCCTGGATGTCTTGAACACCATCAACACGGTTCAGACGACGATCAACAACGGCATCGGCGATCTCAACAAGGCCCTGGGTGTCGGCACCTTCGGCGACGTGCAGACCCTGCTTCAGCAAGGTTTCACACAGACGGCCAACTACGCCAAGGCGCAGGTCGGCGCGCTTACGCAACTGTTCGACGCCTCCAATACCGCCAACGCGCGCTTTCAGCGCGACATGCGCAACGCGCAGATCCGTGACGAACAGACCCCCTCTCCGCTGGCCTGCTCCTCACTCGACGGTGGCGTCAGCACGCAGTCTGCCGGCATGCAGGCCTTCACGGTTGCGGCCACCATTGCCCACATCCACGACCTCCGGGGCGCCGCCAGCGTCGGCATGCCCAGCCACTTCGGCCAAGCTCAAGCGGTCGCGTCAATGTCGGCCGAGCACAACGGCCTTTACTGCAATGCGGATGACGACGCGGCCGGGGTCTGCCCCAGCGGCGTGAGCAACATCCAGGACGCCGACCAGCAGATGCTGAGCCTGTTCGGTTCCGGCACCTACAAGGACCAGGCCGCGGTCAACACCGCCAAGGACTATGCTATCAACCTGATCCAGCCGCTTGCCCCGCCGGCGCTCCGCGGCGATCAGCTCGCCTCGACCGCAGGCCAGGATGCCGCAGTGCGCCGGCACAGCTACAACGCGCGCATGTCGCTCGCCCAGAGCTTCGTGGACACGGCCATCGGCATGCAAACCCCCTCGGTGCCGCTGACCCCGATCCAGGCCCAGTTCCTGCAGAACATGGGCCTGCCAGCCCAAACCAACGGGTCCTGGCTGCAGGTGCTGCAGATCGAGGCAGAGCGGCGGATCAGCGACGTGACCTGGAATGCCAACCTGCAGAGCATGCCGCCTGCATCGGTGCAGCGCGAGATCGCCAGCGAGATGGCGATGAACAACTACCTGATGTTCCAGACCTACAAGATGCAGATGATGCACGCGACCATCGACGCGGCACACCTCGCCGAGGACACCGAACGCGAGTTCATGCCGACCGTCCGGATGCCGACCCCATCGATGGTGGCAGCATCCAGCGGGCCGTAAGGCTGCAACAGGAAGGAGCTTACGCCATGTCCGATCAACAGAGCGTTCCGAGCAGCATCAGTCCTACGCCACGGATGCCGCTAGAAGCGCCGACGCCTTCGCCAGCGGCGGTCGGGGCGACCAGGAGGAGCGAGGCCGTAGAGAGGGGGCCGGATGCGTTGGCCAAAGACCCGATGCAGGTCTTGCTGGATCGCATGGAGCGAGCCGTGCCGCTGATTAGGCAGCTCGATCCCGCCCTGGGACGGGCTATCGAGCGCCTTGTCCAACAGGGGTCAGATCCTGAAAGCCAAGGTCAGCCGGGCTTTCGGCACGAGGTGGCCTACCGCCTACAGGATTTAGAGAAGACCGCTATCGGGCGCATCGAGATAACTCCAGGACTACGAACCGAGATGACCCAGCTAGTCGGCAGCGCGCCAGGATTGGAAAACCCGCGAATGCTCGCCTTGCTGGGTTCGACAGGAGCTTTACAGGATAGGGTCCTTATCAAGGAGATCAGGGCAGCAGGAGGCGAGATAGGCCGCGAAGCCGACCAGGGGAACCCTGAGAGGATCAGCCGAATCGAGAACCTGGAAAACCGCGTACGGCTCTCACAGCGACCAGCAGAAACGCTTGAGAATACCTCGGCAAAGTCGGAGCAAGGTCCACCGTCGGTGGAGCGCCAGCCGCCGCAAGCCACGACCACGGCACAGGCCCGGCCGGCAGATGGAGGTTCCGCCAACGGTCAGCCCCAGCAAGCGGCCGGCCAGTCACACCAGGTCCTGGCAGCGCAGACACCGCTTGACACGATTTTCTCGCGGATCCGGCATGGCGGAGGCAAGGAAGAGGGCGCGCCGTGGGACCCGGCACCTACTCCCATGAAGGACCGCCTGAGTGCCTTCGAGACCGTGATGCAAAGTGGCAAGGACACGCGCCTGATCGAGAGCGCTGAGAAGACCGGACGCGCCGCCCTGGAAGCCCTGCGAGGCTTCAGCGCCGGCGAAGGCGCAGAGGTAATGGGACGCATCCAGCAAGCCGCCAAGGCCGATCCCGGCGGCATGGCCGCTGTCATGTCCGAGATGCGCGAGGGCGGACGTTACGCCGACTTGCGAGGCCAGTTCAACAACGCCCTCCTGGATGAACGCGGCATGAGCAAAGCCTACGACAGTGCAGCGTCCAGCTTGGCCCAGTACGCCAAGGATCGGCCCGGGATCGAGCAGGCCATCGCCCGCCGGCCCGATGCCGCCAACATTGCGGCCAAGTTCGAGAGCCTGGATGCTGCAATCGGCGAAGCCGCCGGAGCAACCCCCAGCCGCAAGGACGGCCGCAGCATGGTGGACGACCTTGCCAAGACCGCCGCCGAGCTGGTCCAGCGCGCCGTCGAGGCGGTGAAGTCCGTCTTCCGCAAGGGACCGTCGGAGGACGCCAGCGCACGCCCGTCCTCGCCCTCGCCCGGTTGATCCGGCAACCCGTTCGCAAGAGGGTTTGGCAGCCTCCAGGGTGAACCCCTGGAGGCCGTCATGCGAATACCCCGGACCATTCCCGCCTGCCTCACTTTGGTCGCCCTGGCACTGCTCGGCGCCGCTAGCAGAGCGCACGCACAGGGGACGAACAACCCCTACAATGTCAGCTGGGCCGCGCTCGACCCGGGTAACGACTGGGCCGCGCAGGTCATCCGCAGCATCTTCCCCATCCCGGGCGGCACGCCGGGCAGCACCATCGGTGCCGAGTCCACCGTCATCCAGCAGTTGGTCGGCCAGTTCACCGGCTTCGTCGGCGCCATCGCCTGCGCCTTCGTCGCCTACACCGTCATTATGAACATCCACCGCGCCGCAGAAAGCTCGCGCATCCTCGGCACCGGCCAAAGCTGGATGTTTGTCGTCCGCGTCGGTTTCGCAGGCATTATGATGTTCCCGCTTGGCGGCGGCTTCTCGGCCGGGCAGGCCATGGTGATGCAGGGCGCCATGGTCGGCGTCGGAATGGCAAAGGCCGTCTATGCGAACGCGATCAAGGCGGTTGGCCCTGATGCCATCGTCATCGCGCAGCCGATGATCCCCGGAACAAAGCAAATCGTCGCCGGGCTGATCGACAGCGAACTCTGCATGGACCTGGTGAACCTCGCTTCCAACACCGGCAGCAACAACGGCGGTCCCCTGGTGCCAATCCCGGGCGGGATGAATGGCCCCGAACCTGCTGGCGGCGGCTATACCACTTGGCGATACCAGCTATCGGTCAACAACGGCTGGGGCAACCCGGCCTGCGGGACCGTGACGGTTCGAACGCCCAACACGAACCAGCAGACGATCGGCGGCGTCACCATAGACATGGCCGCGGTCCAGGGCGCAATCCTCAATGACGTGCTGGTCGGGGCCATCCGCAACCCGGTCGCCCAGGTCGCACAGGCCTTGTGGAAGACCAAGAAGGCATCGGCGCTGACGCCGCTGCAGAACATCTTCACCAGCGCCAATAGCACCTACACCAGCGAGCTGACCTCGGCTGCGACCAGCGTCCAGAGCGCCATCAACAACTCGGTGCAGACCAACACTCAGCAGAACCGTGCCGGCGCAAACGACTTGGCGACGACAGGGCAGGCGCAGCAGGGTGCCCTGGGGTGGACCGGCGCAGGCGCTTACTACCTCAAGATCGCCGAGCTGAACGGCGCCACGCTGTCGTTGCTACAAGACACACCCGTTGTCACGGCGCCGACCTACCAGGGGTTGGGGCGTGCCATGTCGATCGACTTGGCGCCGCTTGCGGCGGCGCAGAAGGACTTCATGAAGACCCTGGACACCATTGTACAAACCACTGACACCTCGAATGTGGCCTGCGGCGTGCCGGCGACCATGGCCGATGGCAAGGACACCAGCGAAGGCACGACGGTGCTGACCAAGACGTTCTGCAGCCTGCACCTGTCGAACTTCGCATTGAAATCGATCGCCAACACCCTGATGCCAGCCGGCCAGGTCTGGACCGATCCGTTCGGCGGATTGATCAAGCTCGGCCAGATGCTCATCAACACTGCCCTCGTCGCCATGGGTGCCGCGGCGCTGCTGTCCAGCACCGTCACGTCTGCCGGCAGCGCGGTCTTCGAGTTCCTGACGGGGAACTGGGGTGCAGCGGCAGCGACGGTCGCGGGACACGCCATCATGGAGTTCCTGGGCACGCCGATCTTGCTCGGGCTGCTTGCCATCCTCGTGCCGGGCATCACCATCGCCTACGTGCTGCCGATGATCCCCTGGGTGATGTGGATGGCGGGCGTCATGGGCTGGATCATCCTGGTCTGCGAGGCGATGATCGCCGTGCCGTTGTGGATGCTGGCGCACATGACGTTCGGCGGCGACGGCCTGCATGGGCGGGCTACCGAAGGCTGGGCCTTGCTGTTCAACGTCGTGTTCCGCCCCACCCTGATGATCCTCGGGCTGTTCATGGGCTACTTCGTATTCGACTGCATGAGCTGGCTGATTCGCACGACCTTCGGCATCGCCGCCGGCTTCGTGCTGGCCAACGGATGGATCGTCTCGAACTTTATCGGCCTCGCTACGCTGCTGACGATCTTTGTGGTGATGCAGGTCACAGCCGCCACGGTGTCCTTCCGCATGGTGGCGCTGCTGCCGCACCACTTGCCGCGGTTGATCGGGTTCTCCTCGGCCGGCCGGGTGGACACGGAAGACTTCGCGAGCCGCGCCGCTCTGAACCCTGGGAACTCTGCAGCACGGCTCTCGGCAGAGGGCGTTACTGAGGGCGCAGCACGGCTTGGCGCAGGCCAGAAGCAGTTGCAGCGAAACGATGTGCGCCGTATTGGTAACACGCAACCGGCGGAGGGCGAGGGCACTTCCGAGGGGATGGATAGTAGCCTACGTGCTGCAACGGATCATTCGCCCGGTGGAGGCGAGGAGGCATAGGTGTCGGACAGTTCGTTTGCAGGGGCAATGCTTATTTCCCAGCAGCTCAGCTTCTATCGTTGGGCTGACCGGTGGCGTGATAATCGGGGGGCATCACTCCTGGCGGCAGACTATGGATTGATTTGTCAGCAGCATGGCGAATTAGTGGGGCGGTACAACACGTTAGTAGAGGATTTTAACAAGCTGTATCGCTTAGCGTTGGAAAGTGAGGCGGAAAGGAAGAAGAATGCTGATCTCGTAAGCCAGGTAATGGAGGAGAATAACCAACTGGTAACAGAGAGGGAAAAGCTCCAGCTCGACCTTGTAAGTGTCAAGACGGAACTTGCCCTTCTGCGCAGCATTGATCGCAAACAGAACCCAGAGGTGTATCGTTTCCGAGAAGAATGAGCCGTTCGCAATCTGAACAGGGATTGTTGGCCACGTAACTCGGAGGTCGATGATGATAGGCTTAAAACATACCCTGTTGGTCCTAGCCCTAAGCCTCGCAGCCTGCAGCAGTCCCAACGTCAAGTCTGCAAAGGACTACTCGGCGCCAAGGGCGCCGGTGGTGCGCAATCCGCTCTACAACCCGAATGCTCCCCACGGTGAGGCCAACGCGACCTGGCAGGCACCGGTGTTTAACCGCGATGGCACCATCGTGAAGCTGTTGGAACCCGCAACGCAGACGGAGCGACCGGATTACGAGCATGCCCCTTGGGCGACCGGCGCAGACGGCGGTAGCCGCTTCGCCCCACCTGGCACTTTCTGATTAGAAGCTCGGTTCAGGTCGCGGGTCAGGTCCAGCACAAGAGGCTTACCTCTCCGCCTCTCAGGCCGTAGCGAACACCCGGCACAAAAAGCAGTCCACCGCCGTGGCAAGACGGCGGACAATCGCTTTCAGTCTGGCAGGAAAGGCAGCGAGGTGCCCAAGTATTCCCGCCAGCTCGCCATCCGGCCTACCCTGATCTGGAAGTTGAGCAGGGCGTTGTAGAAGGCGATCAGCAGGAACAGACCGCTGAACGGCAGGAACTCCACCGTGGATACCAACCGTGCCGTGGTCCACGGGGAGGACAGCGCCTGCCCGAGCCAGGCTAGGAAAAAGGCGCAGGCGAGCGCAAATGAGGCATAGGCGATGCTGGCGGTCTGGCGGCGACGCGCCAGGAGCCGCTGATCGAACTTCTCAACAGACAGTCCATACATGGAGGCTGTCACAGCGCGGTCAAATGCGCCATCCTCCTCGGTGCGGAACCGGTCGTCGCGGCTGGGTCCGTGGCGGAGAAGAGTGGCGAGATCACCGATGAACGTGGCGCTGCGGCGAATGCGGCGGACACCCGCCCAGTCCAACGGCCCAGAAGCCAGCCAGCCCGCGCCGCGGGCTACCTTGCCCATCACGGACCGGCGACGGCGCGGCGGCATATCAGGGTTGGGCGGCCTGGGGAGATTGAGGGGGATCACCATGCTCAGCCCCCAATCGAGGACACGAGGGAGTCCATGCTGGACGGCATGCCATCGAGGCGGCCCTCGGTACCGTCCGGCTTGCGCCAGATGAATGTGGGCGTGCCCGTCAGGCCGATGGCCTGGGACACCGCCATGTTCCCCTGCAGGCGTGTAGCGGCGTCCGGGCTGGGAGGCCCGGCGACATCGCCCGCCTGCCAGGCAGTCACGAGGCGGTCCACAGGCTTGCTGAGTAGGGCCAGGGCGCTGCGGGTGCTCTGACCGCCATCCTCGTAGTCCAGGACCGAGAGGGGGATAACGGAGAGCTGGAGCTTGCCGCTGGCCACGTAGGGCTGCAGCGCCTGGTAGGCGCGAACCGAGTAGATGCACTGGGGATCGATCAGCATCCACAGGTGGGGAGCGCTGGCTGGGCCAACTGTCCCAGAAGCTGCTCTCTGCACCAGCGGCAGCGCAGGCGCGGTGATCGCTAGGGCGTCAGTGGCCGAGGGAGGGGCATCGCCGACCACCACAGTCGGGATCGCACCGGGGATGTTGGCAACCTGGCCTTTTGTGAGGTCCTGGCCCGATGCGTCCCAGAGCACGCCAGGGATCAAGCGCTGCTCGTCAGGGGTGGCGTAGAAAATCTGGAACTGCGGCCCACTGCGAACATAGAAGCCCCGCAGGCCGTGCAGGATGCCGAGTTCGACCAGGGTGCCACCAGCCAGCATCGACAGCTGGGCCGGGGTCAGCTCGGTCAGAGCCCCTGAGACGGCGGCGGCACCATCCGGCATGACCTGGAACAGCATGAACTGATCCCCTGAGCGGGCCACCATTGAACGAAGGCCATGCGACGTTCCTAGATCCAGGATCGTCGCTCCAGAGGCCGAGATGTGCTTGACGAAGGGGAGAGCTAGCAGGGCGTCCGGAGCGGGTAGGTCGGGCTGCACGGGATCGGAGGACGCGCTGGCCTTGTCCGAAGCCAAGTGGATCGCGGGAGCAGGTACATCTTGGACGGATGATGCAGTGCTAGTTGGCGCTGCTAGGGCGCAAAGTGGTGGTGCGGCATGGGCAGATGACACGCTCAGAAAAGCAAGGGCAACAAGACGGTGCATTGGAACCTCCATCGGGGAGGTTGCACCGTAGTATTAGGCTTTTGCGAACGGGTCGGCAGCTCACCGAAAAGCGGAGGAGGAGTTTGAGACACTGCTAGGCCGACGCGGGGTCCTGGCGCTCAAACCGAACCAACTCCGTCGCAACTTCAAGAGATATTGTGAGAAGACGGAGGTCCTCTTTTCCAAGAGAGCTTGCTAACACCGAGACTACCCTAGCTTTAGCATAAACGTCCTGTAACATGTATGGCCGCAGGTGCTGAAGATGATCGATGGCCAAGTCGAAGTCTTCCATGGCGTGAAACAAGGCATCTTCGATATCACCCGGCGGTTGGAGTTCTGATCCGATTACTGCCTCAAGGGCAGCACGGACCTCAAACGTGCCAAGGACGTTGCAGCACGCGAGTTCGACTTGGCTAGGCTGGGTGCAAGAATAGTCGAGCGAGGCCTCGTCGGGTGGGTGGAACTTCGGCGTTACCATGACACCGCTTCCTGGGTAATTTGACATCGTTCCTCACGACGGACACCTCGGTCCCGTTTTTGTTGCAACCGCATCCCAGAGATGCAGGCCCTGAAGCTCAGTAGGAAAAGACAGCACGCATCGAGGTGACTGAGTGTCCAGCATAAGCAACCGACAGCAGCGGGAGCACAGGTCTAAATAAGGAGTCTATCTCAGAAGCAGTCCCGAGAAATATGACAGCCAAGCCACCAACGCCAGTGCATAGCATTTTCTACGCCCCTACCAGGACCGGGTGGCATACTACCAAGCTCGCGGCGGCTGTGAAGCTAGATAGACTTTACCCATTGCGCTGTAGTAAAGAGGTCAGACGTGCTGAACGCAGATCTTGGCAGGGATAGTGCGGCGTTGAGCGAAGAACCATGCATCCAATAAACGACTCATGCCGAATCGGTCTAAATATATGGAGGATTGGAGTGAGTCGTATCAATGATGTTCACGCCGCGTCAGACAGCAGCGTTCCTGTCACATACTGGGCAGCCGTGCTCGGCCAACAGAGCATCACCAAGGATTGCATCACGAGATCGTGATGTCACATTTTGTCAGGTACAGTGAAGTGTTTGCATCCGTTCCAATCTCCTCAGTGAGATGCTCAACAAGCAAAGTGCGCGCGCTACTTGCAAGGCGCTAGTTCATAGTCTTCGCCGGAGTGGCGGGCGGGAAGAAGGCGAGAGATTTACATGTTCTTGGATTGTTCGCCTGCTTTTGTGAAGGTGGCATGCCAAGCCGCGACGACATCGTGCGGTGGCAGGGACACGACGAATGAGCTGGCGGCCGGCGCTCGATTTGATGCCGCCGCAGTTCAACTCTGACGGCGCCTGGTGAGCCTTGGGCACTCTACGATCGTGGTTAAGGCTGGATGCGGCTTGCAGGTAGCGGATGACCTCTACTGGCATCCAGATCCCTGGGTTTTATGTGTCCAGGGCGCGGGGCGGCTAGCTAGCAGAGATGGAAGCCCAATATTGACGCGGCTGGGCATGGATCAGCGATGCGACGGCTCAGCAGCCCCCTCCGCCGCCAGCCCGGCCAACGCCCGTCCCAGGGCGGGCACATCTACAAGTGCAAGGAGGCCCGGCGCAGCGCGCGCGGCTTCCCGCCGTGGCGTTTGCGAACTGTCCATAGTCAGGATGCGCGGGAACGCCACCCGTGCCAACACCCCATCTCCGGGCGCCCAGACCCAGCCCTCGCCACGCCGGAGCTGCGGCAGGGCACCCAGGATGCGACGCCCCTCGGTGCGATCGGCCTGCCCCTCAATCCAACGCCCGACGGCAGCCCTATCTTGGCTGGAGGTAAGCTTCATGGACACCAGAATGCCGGCCTGACTTAGCACGTCTTTATGCAGCACGGCCGGCCGTTGAGTGATGAGCCAGGGGACGAAGCCGCGCACCCGCCCGCGGCGCACAATCTCCTCGATCCGGCCCAGCAGCTCCAAGCCGTCCGGCTGAGTGCGCTGCGGAGCCCACAGGTCTGCCTCGTCCAGCACTAGGTGCAGCGGCTTCGTGTTGGCCTGGTAGAGTGCTCCGGTGAACGCCGTCATGAAGGCACGCCGGACCGCGGCGCTGCCGAAATCGGACACGTCTACGACGCAGGCCATCGGCTGCGCCCCGACTAGGCAGCCAAGAGCGGCACCCATTCCGGGATCGAGCGGCACGTCGGCATGGGCACCGCCGAATACAGCTACGGGAAAGGGCGGGGTCGCGCCGTCCGCTCCCCTGCCCAGCCCCCACCAGACCCCGAGCGGGTCCACGACACAGACCCTGCCCCCACCTGCCATCACCCGCTCGATGAGGCCCTTCGCCGCGTAGGTTTTGCCCGACCCGGAGGTGCCCACGATGGCCAGGCGCTCGTCCAGGGCGGACGGGGGCAGGACGCCCACGATCCGGTCCGAGGCTACCCCGTCTCCCACTACAGGGCCGCCCGACGCCGGTGCCACTGCATCCGCCAGTCGGGCAGCCAGCAGCCGGCTGATCGTGGCGGGGCTGACAAGGTAGTTCTTGGCCATAGCGGCGGCGGTGCCCCGGCCTGACAGCACGGTCTCGACGACGTCCGCCTGCTGAGCGGGCGACAGCTTAGGTGGGCGGCCCCCGGCGCGGCGTCGACGGCTGCCGGTTTCCTCACCTTTGCCATGCTCAACCACGACGACCGTCTCGGCAATCTGAGAACGTGGTGGAGTGTCGAGCGCCTCGGCCAGGCTCCGCAGCCCGGTGCCGGCCGCGGTAAGCCTCTGGACATTGCGTACCACGTTGGGCAGGGAGCGGCCTAGGCTGTCCAGGCGTGGGACTACCAAGACATCGCCGGCTTGGAGGCGCGCGAGTAGATTATGCAGCTCGGGCTGCTCGTCGCCATGCTCCGCGCCGGACTGCTCTTCCACGACCTGCTCGCATCCCGCCTCGGCCAGCGAGTGGCGTTGCGTAGCGGCAGGACCCTCGTGTCCGGGGCAGTTCCGAAAATAGCCGATCAGCACGGTGCCGTGCTTCCAGACGAACCCTGGTTCACCCGGGAGGCGCCAAGTTGCTCGGCTGAACGGGAGAGCGTCACTCCTCCTTCAAACTCAGGTGCAACGGCTGGCCCGCGGTCCACAACGATGATGAGCAACCACCAGCTTTGTTGCATATCTACAAGTTCCAGAACTTGAGCAAAATTATCCCTATATCTCTGATCAAACTCAGCCTTGCAGTTGCAGAACTCAAGCGCAAGAGGGATAGTTCTGCAACGCCTCGTCGGTGGCCCGCCCGCCAGCGATGCATGAGCCGGGCTCGCTCGACCCCATCATACCCGTTAAGAGGCCAAACGTCCGTTTGGCCTCTTGCTACAAGGGACCAAATAGGGCCATCCTAGCCGCCGTATGCAGCCCGCAGTCGCCTACTACCGCGTCAGCACCGAACGGCAGGGCCGGTCCGGGCTAGGACTGGATGCCCAGCGGGAGCGCTGCGCGCAGTTCGCCGCCCAGAACGGCATGGAGCTGGTTGAGGTATTCACCGAGGTGGAAACCGGGAAGGGGTCGGATGCCCTCGACCGCCGGCCCCAGCTCGCAGCGGCGCTGGCCGCCGCGCGGCGCCACCGCGGCCAGGTGCTGGTCGCCAAGCTCGACCGGCTGAGCCGCGACGTCCACTTCATCGCAGGCCTGATGGCGCAGCGGGTGCCGTTCGTCGTGGCCGAGCTGGGCGCCGACGTGGACCCGTTCATGCTGCACATCTACGCGGCCCTGGCCGAGAAGGAGCGTCGCATGATCTCCGAACGCACCCGTGCTGCATTGGCGGCCCGCAAGCGGCAGGGCGCTGTTCTGGGCAACCCGACGAACCTGGCGGAGGCCGGGGTGATAGGGGCGGCGCGCACGGCCGACGGCGCGCGGCGCTTTGCCGAGAACGTTGTGCCCGTTGTGCAGCAGATCAGGGTCAGCGGCGTCACGAGCCTGCGCGGCATTGCCCGCATCCTGAACGCGCGTGGCGTGCGCACCGCGCGCGGAGGCACCTGGGCCGCAACTCAGGTCCGAGCGGTTCTAAGTCGCGCCGAAGCAGGCTATGCGGCGACTACAGGTCACCCCCAAGCTGAATGACCTTCGATCATTTTGGCAGCAGCCGCGAACATGCCCCTGTCACGATATGCTAGATCGCGGTCGTAGAGGGCTTGTCGCATCAAGGTCTGCTCCGCGCCTATCTCTGACATTCAGGCGCTTGGATCAGGTTTCCTGATAGCGGACTTGATCCCGGTTACAGGTAGAAATAGGACTAGGCTGCGGCCATGGTCGATGACCGCCCGAAGGCGGACAAGGCCGTCACATATAGAAGCTGTAGCTAACCTGTGGCTTCTCTGTGGGGCTGACGTACTTCATAATGTCACCGATCTTGCGTGCGCACTCCAGCGTGATCGGCAAGCGGCCGTCCATCTGGGTATTGTTCCAGTTCATTTTGGTCAGACCGAGGATCTCCTCGCACAGACTCTCCAGCGAAGAGTCCTGTTCGTACACGGTGACCTTCAGCGGCTTGGGCACATAGGCGCCGGGATAGGTCTTGTAGAAGTCGACGGTGCCGCGGGTGTAGAGGACGCCCTCGGCTTCGGAGATGGCGAGCATCGTGCCGCGTTTCGGTGGGTAGTCGCTGTCGCCAAAGAGCCGGATGTCGGTGTCGGTGATGGCGACGAAGTCCTTCGAGCGGATACCCTTCTCGTCGAGGGCACGCAGGAAGCCCTTGCGCTCGCTATCGCGGAAATGGCTGGATTTGTGGATGACGATGCGGGCCGGCATGTGGGCGAGGGCCCGGTCGTACTCGTCCAGCGCGTCGCGCAGGAGCTCATGTGCCTGATCCTCACTCAGGTAGGGATGGCGGTTCTTCTTGTCGCTCGAGACGGGGGTGCCGCGCAGGATGATGCCGTGCCCGAACTCGTCGAAGACTTGGGCAAGGCTCGACGAAATGGTCTCGCCGTCGCGGCTCTTGTAGAAGCCGATGCCGATGTAGCACGAGCGCAGCTTGGCGGTGTCCTCGACCAGACGCCACGGGATAGTGCGGTTGCCCTTGTAGTAGAGCGCCGTGCAGAAGTTCCATGCCTTGGTGGCGGGATCCTGCTGCTCGCCGGCCTGCTTGGTGATGAGGATCGTCTTCTCGCGGACCAGCTGCAGCGGGGTGCCGAGGTGCATGCACTTCGCCTTAAGAATGCGGCGGAAGTTGTGCTCGAGCTCGCCGCTTCCGTCCTCGTCGCCCTTCGACGATGTAACGGAGTCGAACATCTCGTTGGGCATTACGCAGACGATGACGTCGACCGACCGGTTCTCAGCGAGGAACCGGATTTGCTCGTAGTAGAGCTCGACGGCGCGCTTCACGCGCTCGGCGCGGGATGCGAGCTTCACAACGACGGTGATCTCTGTTTTACGGAGTATGCGGGTGTATTGCGGCGAGTTGATGAACCGGGTTAGGAAGCCGTAGCTCTGATTGATGCCCCCAAAGCCGCGGAAGAGGTTGAGCAGCTGCGACTCTTTCTTCCGCTCGATGCCGCTCCGGCACTGGGCGAGCCACTCGTCGAGGAGATCGACGCCCTCGCCGCGGCCAACCACGCCGATGCGCAGCTCGGTCCGGCGCAACTCGTCGCGCTTGTCGTACACGCCCATGTGCTCGATGCCGGTGCGGGGGCAAATATGTGTGCCGGTGCCGAACTCGAGGAGCGGCTCGGCGAGCATGGTGAGCTTCATGCTGCGATCTCCCGTTCGTCGACGTCGGGGTTGATGGGATTCTCGTCCAGGTCGTCGGCTACGTCGGCGACATCCTCCCCGACGTCGAATTCGAGGAGGGATTGGAACCTGAGACCATCGTCAGCGCTGGTGTTGACAAGGAAGTAGGCGACGAAACGGACCTGGTTTCGGACGCTGGAGTTGTGCTCGAGCCGCTTCTGCTGGGACAGTAGCTCATCGTGCCAGTTCGACATCCGGAAGCCATCGTAGGAGTAGAACCAACTGGGGACGATTTGCGCGTACCAGTCGCCACCGAGCCTGGCGAAGGTCAGCTCGAACGATAGGTGCTGGTGGTGAGCGACCTTCGAAGAGTCCTTCTTCGAATACCTCACGCAATAGACGCGTCGGATTGCTTTCTGCTTCCCGATCCAGGACTCTCTCCGCTCCGACTGCCCTTCCTCGGAAGGGTTAAAGTAGAAGAAGCGGTCCTTGGGCTGCATCCGGACATGGCGCGCCTTGAGAAGTTCGCGGGTTTCGGCGGTGAGGAGCTGCTTGAGGACGTTGACGTTGTCGATCTCAGGGGAGTCGGCAAGGTCCGAGATGTCGAGCCGTTCGACAGACCCCTCGTCGACGATGCTGATCAGGCCGCTCGCCTCCATGTCGTGGAAGGCGAAGAGCTTGTTGTCGTAGCAGACCCAGGCGTCGGTATGCACGTCGTTCAGGAGCAGGGCCATCTTCACGACCGTGTTCCGGTGCCGCGGGCGCCGCTTGTAGGAAAGCGACTTGCGCGCTTGGGTAATGACCTCTTTGTCGTTGATGGTCAATTCCGCGACGTAGACGGCCTGGGGCAGGCGGATGTGCTGGAGGTTGGAGGTGATGGCAGTCGGGGCGGGGACGCTGTCGGAACTGTAGGCGACGTACGCGTCGACCTCGCCGAGAATGCGCTGGAACTCCTCCAGCACACGTTCCTGCGCAGTTACCCGCAACGCGGCGACGAGGGCGAGGAGGTCCCCAAGGTCGATGATATGCTTCTTGCAGTTGAAGGCGAACTTGTCGCCTATCAGGTCGCTGATCACGTTTTGACTGTACGAAGCCTGCTTCTTCGTCAGTATCAGGATGTAGAGTTCGTCAAAGCTGTTGTAGTAGGCTCGGTCCATGAATTGGCGGACGGTGGCCTTCACCTTGTCGAGCGTGGTGGTCGAGGTGACCTGGAAACAGACTCGGTCGTGATCGTCGCCCAGGTCGATGCCGGGGAAGTTCTTCTGCTTCCGGTTCAGGTTGATCAGGTTAGGAAGATTGTAGACGGACTTGAGAATGGGGATGAACGCGTCCTCCAGCGCGAGGTTGATGTCCGTCCGCCCCTGGGCCGTGGCCAGCTCGACCTGTAGAATGATCCGGCTTACGGCTTCGCGGAGCGCGTTCTCTACCTCGAGCTGCCGCATTTCGTCCCCGCTCCTTTAAACCTCTCCGAGATGGGGAACGCAGCGGGAACATTTCAAGGTGCGCGAGCTGACAAGTGGCAGGCTTCAGGCCGTTACTGTCTAATTGCTGGAACGCTTACGAATGGCAAGCGTGAAGACCCGGCCGTTCTCGATTAGGATTCTTTTCACGAAAGGTCGGGCGCCACCGCCGGGGCGGCGGGAGTGTGTATCAGTGCGAGCGCAGGACCCAGGGGAACTTGCCTCTTCAACGTTTTGTCGCGCTGATCAGCGCCGAAACCCATCGCTGACTCACAGCCGCACGCCGTTCGGCGTTCCCCTTCCTGCCCAGTCGCCGTATGAACGCTCAACATCGTACAAGGTCTGCAAGGCATGGTCGATTTCAAGAAGTTGCGTGAAGCCAAAGCCAAGCCGAAGCCGATCAACCCGCGAGACATCTTCAATACTCTCCCTAAGCCCCCCGGCATCAACGACCTGTACGCTAGCCAAGCGGAGGTGCTGGACGCCTGGTTTCCGCGGCGAAGCGAGAAGGATGTCGTCGTCAAGCTGCACACGGGAGGCGGCAAGACGCTTGTCGCGCTGCTGATGGCGCAGTCGGTCATGAACGAAACCGGCGAGCCCGTGCTGTACCTCGCGCCGACCAACCAGCTCGTCGAGCAGGTGCTGACGAAGAGCCGGGAATATGGGATTTCGGCCGTGCCCTATACCAAAGGGCAGCTTCTCTCGGCCGAGTTCCACGACGGCAAAAGCGTGCTCGTCGGTGCCTACGAGACGCTGTTCAACGGCCGCAGCAAGTTTGGAGTGCGCGGCTCGGGCCAGGAGGTTGTGAAGGGCGGCGCGATTATTCTCGACGACGCGCACGTCGCGCTGTCGTCGGTGCGCTAGGCGTTCACCCTCCACATCGTGCTCAAGGACCACAAGGAGGTCTACACCGAGCTTGCCGACCGGTTTCGGCCCGCGTTCAAGGAGGTGGGCCGCAGCGGAGCTTTCGCCGACATCATCAACGGCAAGGAGTTCGGCGTCATCGAGGTGCCGAGCTGGGCGTGGCACCGCAAGCTGGACGAGGTGCAGCAATATCTATCGGGCGTGGTCGACGACATCGATCCTTTCATCTGGCCGCTTCTGCGCGACAATCTCGGAGTGTGCCACTGCCTGTTCAGTAAGTCGGGCGTGAGCATCACGCCGGTCTTCCTGCCTGTCGACATGCTGCCGACGTTCGAAGACGCCCCTCGCCGGATCTATATGTCCGCAACGATCGCGGACGACAGCGAGATCATGCGGACCTTCGGGGCCGCGTCCGAGGCGATCGCAAAGCCGATCGTCTCGACGTCGCTCGCGGGCGTCGGCGAGCGCATGATCCTCGTCCCGGGGCTGATGAAGCTGGGCGGTGCGGCCATCCAACCCATGGTCAAGAAGATCGCCACCAAGCTGGCCGAAGGCGGGCGGGGCGTGGCGATCCTGTCGCCGTCCAGCGCCGCGGCGAAGGAATGGACCGACATCGCCGACTACCCCGAGACCACCAAGGCAGTCTCGGAAAAGATCAGTGAGATGCAGGCGGGTGAGGCCTTCGGACCCTTGGTGCTCGCGAACCGCTACGACGGCATCGACCTGGCCGGCAACGCCTGCCGCTTTCTCGTCATGGACGACCTGCCCCAGGGCACGACCAACTACGACGTGTTCCGCCTGAACGTCGTGGCCGATGCGGCGGTCAACTCGCTGCTAGCACAGCGGATTGAGCAGGGTATCGGCCGGGGCACCCGCGGCGGCGCCGACTACTGCGTTATCGTGCTGGTGGGCAGCAAGCTCGTGGGCTGGATCGGGCGCAAGAAGAACCTCGACTTCCTGACCGCAAGCACGCGGGTTCAGCTCAAGACGGGGCAGGAGGTGAGCGAGGCGGTGACGACGCCCAAGGAGGTGGGCGAGACGATCATGAAGTGCCTCAAGCGTGATCCGGATTGGGTTGCTTATCACGCATCGGAACTGGCTGAGGCGGCCCACGCCGCGCCCGTGGACGAGTTCGCGCTTAAGGTGGCTGCCGTCGAGCGCAAAGCGTTCCGCTTGCAGCGGCTCGGCCAATACGAGAAGGCGCTCGCCGCGCTCGAGAAGCTCATGGCCGACGACACGCTCACCACCGACCCGCAACGGCGAGCTTGGCTTGCCGCATCGGCCGCGCGCATCGCCTATCAGATGGAGGACGAACCGAAGGGGCAGAAGCTTCAGACCACCGCCTTCTCGGTCAACAACAACCACAGCCCGCCGCGCAAGCGGCCGGCCTATGTGTAGGCGCTTGCCATCATCGGGGCTCGTGCTCGCAAACAGCGGCGTTTTCTGC
>CAXTDP010000009.1:0-28484 GCA_964242295.1 uncultured Acetobacteraceae bacterium
CCGAACCGCATTTCTGGATCAACGCCTGACCGAAAATGGCCAAACTCAAGCTTAGCGGCATCTACCTGCCTGTGGTGACAGCAGCTCCATAATACCGCAACACTAGGGCCGCCCGCCTTGGGCTGTGCGCGGCTCCACTCGCCAGCCCTTGATGGCTTCGTCCGTGAACCACACCGCCGAACTGCCGCGTGCGCGCAAGCTGGCGTCCTGCTCACGCCAGTTCATGAGCTTTGTGCTTCTGCTTGGGAATGTAGTGGCGGCGGTGCTCGTTCAGCTTGAAAGACAGGATGGACACCCAGGGATCAGGGAAAGAACAAACCCCCACATTACCCCTGGCTGCGGCGCCACCGCCAGCATTCATGCAACAACATCCGACACGCTGCCGCTCAGCCCTTCTTCACGTTCCAGAATTTCGGGATGCCATCCAGTACGCCGGTTATGTTCGTCCGGTAAGAAGTCGGTTGCAGGATCTGGCCCAGTTGGAGGTGGGGGGCGGCGTCCAGCACGGCGATTTGCATCTGGCTGCAGAGGGCCTGCTGCGCCGGCAGGTCCGGTGCGTCGAACCATGCGGACCGCGCGGCCTCCAGCGCCGGGATCGTAGGCCAGCCATACCAGGCATCCACCCCGTTGCCGCGGGCCAGGAACGACACTGCGGGGTTCAGGGCATCGGCACCGCCGACCATGGACGGGAACACGCTCCAGCCACCCTTGTTCACGCCCTCGCGGTTGGCCCGGCGCTGGAACATGGTGCCGGCATCCATGGCCTGAATATCGACGTTCAGGCCAATGCGCCTGAATAGGTCGGCGCCAACCTGGGCCATCGCATTGTTCACCGGGTGATCCGTCGGCTGCATGACAACGACACGTTCGCCTTGGTAGCCGGCCGCAGCAATGGCGCGCTTGGCTGCCGCCAGATCAGGCTTGGCGGCGAAACGCTCCATGCCAGCGGACGTGGCCATCGGCGTGTCAGGCGTGAACAGGCCGACCTGGTCGCGCCACTCCGTCCGATCGCTGCTGAACGCCTCCATGAACTCCTGCTGGCTGGCGGCGGACAAGGCGGCGCGGCGGATCGCCTCGTTGTCGAACGGCTTCTGCAGCGAGTTGAACCGCAGGATCGGCACCACGCCTGTCTTGTCCCTAACCTCCGTCACCAGGTTGTGGTCGCGGCGCAGCAGCGGGATCAAATCGGGCGGCGGCACCTCCCACCAGTCGATCTCGCCGTTATGCAAGGCGGAGGCCGCCGTGCCGGCCTCGGGCATGGTGATCCACTCGACCCGGTCAACGTTGACGATCTTGGGCCCGTTGGTCAGACCCGGCGTTCCACCGCCGGGCCGGGGCACGTATCCCTCGAACCGCTCATAGACGACGCGCGAGCCGGACACGCGCTCGTTGGCGACGAACCGGAACGGGCCGCTGCCGACCATCTCGGTGATCGCCTTGGTGGACGGGGTGTTGGCCAGCCGCTCGGGCATGATGCAGGCCATGCTGGGGGCGATCTTGCCGAGGACGTCCGGCAGCAAGCGATACGGCCGCGTCATGCGGATGGTGACCACCTTGTCGGATGGCGCTGCGATCTCCGCCACCACGGCGAAGAGCGCCCGCCCGGCCGGGTCCGCCTCGCCCCACCGTTTCAGGCTGGCGGCAACGTCGCGGGCGAGCACGGGCGTGTTGTCATGGAAACGCAGCCCGTCGCGCAGCGTGAGCGTCCATAGTTTATGGTCGTCGTCGATCTGGTGGCCGGCGACCATCTCCGGCTGTGCCCGATAGCCGGCGTCCTGCGCATACAGCGTGTCGAACACCAAGTAGCCGTGCGTGCGGGTTTGCGATGCCGTGTTGATCATCGGGTCAAGGATGGCAAGGTCAACATAAGGCACGAAGCGCAGCACCCTTTTGTCCTCGCCGCGGGCGATGGAAGGGGCCGCGAGTGCCGCGGCGCCCAAGCTTGCAGCCTGCAGCAGGCGGCGTCTTTGAATGCTCATGTGTCCTCCGGTTGGTCTTCTTATTTTGCGGCGTAGATGGCGGTCACCCTCGCTTCTTTTTGGCAAGGGCTTTGCGCATGACCGGCGACATGACCACGTCGGAGATCGGGAAATCCCAGATCTCCGATTGCTCCGCGCGGCGGTGTGCCTCAAGCAGTTGAGGCAATTGGCCGAGATCGCCGATCGTCTCACCCCGCAGCCCAAATCCCTTCGCCATGCCGGCGAGGCTCCCCCGCCCGAATGTCGCACCATGATCGCTCAGGCCATCCGCGCGCAGCTTGTGGATCTCCGAACCAAAAGCGCCATCGTTCAATACGCAGATGAGGATTTTCAATTCGTGCCGGCGGATCGTCTCGAGCTCTTGGGCATGCATCAGCAGCCCGCCATCGCCGTCAATCAGCACCACGGGCCGCCCAGGCCGCGCGGCGGCGAGCCCTGCCGCGTAGCTCAGCCCGTTGCCGATTGCGCCGAACTCGCGGATGGCAAGGAAATGGTCGGCAGACCGGCCATGCATCTGGGCCGAGAAGTAGGAACAATGACCCGACGAGTTGACGATCTCCCAGTCTTTCGGAATGGTTGCGTCGAGTGCGGCGATGACCGCGCGTGGATCGTGGAGTCCGGTCTCGATGGGGTATTCGGCAGGGTCGGCCGGTCCGGCCATGAGGGCCGGGAAATCCTCTGTGCCCCAATCGCTCGACAGCTTGGCGGGTCCAAGCGCCCGCAGCAACCCCTCCAATCCCTCCCGCGCATCGGCGCGGAGATAAACGTCGGCTCCTTTGCGCCCCTGTCGCAGTCCTTGCGGCTCTGGATCGATCTGCAGCACCGTCGCGTTCGGGAACAGCGTCCCGCCATCCACCGTATGGTGCGTCAGGCTGGCGCCGACGGCGATGACGAGGTCGGCTTGCTGGAACCGGTCGCGCGCCACGTGATGCGAGAACCCTCCTGCGACGCCGATCGAACGGGCGTGGTGATCGAATAGGCCGCGGACCGGGAGAGTCGACGCTAGAAGCGCCCCTGTCTGGTCAGCCAGTGCCTCGCACACGCTCCGTGCTTCCGAGCGCGTCACGCCACGCCCGCCGACGAGTATGATCCGCCGGGCCGCCTTGATGAGATTCGCTGCCCGCTCGACATAGGCCGGGTGGGGCGCCATCGGCCCGGTATCGGGTATGAAGTCGGTCGAGGGAGTATACTCGGTCGCCTCGTCGATCATCTGTTGCTGCAGATCAAGCGGGACGCCGAGCACGACAGGCTGCCGCCGGGTGCGGGCGATGTAGAAGGCGTCCCGGACGTTGTTCAGGACCTGGGCTGGGCTGTGGCCCGGGATGTAGTGGGCGCCAGTCCCCATCACCAAGGGCGATTGATCAATATGCTGGTTATACCAGGCCGCGTGCATGGGGCTCTCACCCGCGAAAACGACGAGCGGGATGCGCGCTTGTGCCGCGGTCGCCAGCGCCGTCATGATCTGCGTCAGGCCAGGGCCGCATGTCACCGAGGCGACGCCGACCTTGCCGGTTCCCACGGCGTAGGAGGTCGCCATCGCGCAGGCGCAATGCTCGTGGCGGACATGAATCGAGCGGACGGCGTCGTGCCCCGACAGCGCGACCTCCCAATGCATGTTGCCATCGCCGGTGAGCACGAAAAGCGTGTCCGTGCCCTCGGCGCGAAAGGCGTTGGCGAGGGCTCGGTAGATGGGGATCGTCGGCATTATGAAGATATCCATGGAATTGGCGATGGGACAGGCCGTTGATCACAACGGACCCGGGACAAAGTCGGAAAGGCCCCTACGCCTCGCGGCTCCAGTGTTCGGTGATCCATGGCTGCAGCCGTTCCGGCGATAGCGTGATCCCCAGGCCCGGCGCCGTCGGGACGGCAATCGTGCCATCGGCATCGGGCCGGATATCACCCAGCAGCGACAGAAGCGGATTGGGCGTGACGTCCACCTCCATGAACGGGAAGGGTGCCGGGCCGCCGCCCCGCTTGGCGGTCAGCACGGCACCCATCTGCAGGGAGGCGTGGTAGTTCACCACGGTGCCGAACACGTGCGTCATGGCAGGCAGGCCGAAAGCGTCTGCGAGTGCCGCCACGCGGGCCATGCCGGTAAAACCGCCGCAGACCGACAGGTCCGGTTGCACCACCGAGAAGGTGTCGGCCACCATGAACTCACGGAATGCCGCCAGGCTACCCAACGCCTCACCGCCCGAGATGGCGACCCCCACGGCTGCCGCCACGGTCTGGTAACCCGGGATGTCCTCCGGCGGGACCGGCTCCTCGATCCAGAGCAGGTCGGCGGCCTCCATCCGGCGTGCGGCCTCGATGGCCGCGCGGGCGGTGTAGCCCTGATTGATGTCCACCATCAGCGCCGCCTCAGGCCCGATCTGCCGACGCATCGCCACCAGGGCGGCGCCATCGCTGCGGGGGCTGTGCCCGGAGCGCGGCTTGAAGGCGCGGTAGCCGAGGCCGAGCAGCCGGTCCGTGTCGGTGGCCATGTCGCGGTAGGGATCGTCGCCCTCCTTCATGAAGGGCGCGCTGGCATAGGCGAACAGGCGGTCGCGCAACGCACCGCCGAGCAGGGCGGCGACCGGCACGCCGCGCGCCTGTGCCGCCAGGTCGTGCAGCGCGATGTCCAGCGCCGAGATGGCCATCATGCCGGCGCCCCGGCGGTCATACCCCAGCGTGGCCGCCATGGCATGGAACAGCCGCCCGGTCTGTGCCGGGTCCTGGCCCAGCAGCAAGGAGGCTAGCCGGCTCCGGATGAAACCGGCGGCGGCATACGGCGACGCCACCGTCTCGCCCCAGCCGACCAGGCCGTCATCCGTCGTCACCTCGACCAGCAAGGCCTCCCTGCGGCGGAAGACGACGATGGAGTTGGCCAGCGGCTCCGGCAGTTGGTAGCCAAGATGGAACCCGCGGATGCGCTTGATCCTCATTGCAGCGCCTTCATCGTGGATGGCCCGGACGGCACCGCTTGATCGGCTGCCAGCACGTGCGCCATGTGGCGGCCGAGCAGGGCGGCGACCCCCGCCGCCGCCGCCATGACGGCGGCGAGGAACAGCAGCGAGCAGGTGAAAGAGCCAGTGGCATCCCGCACCACCCCGATGATGTAAGGTCCCGCGAAGCCGCCGGTGCTGCCGGATGAATTGATCAGGGCCAAGCCCGCGGCGCTTGCCGTCCCGGTCAGCAGGGCGGCGGGCAAGGCCCAGATGGAAGGCGAGGCAGCTGCGATCCCCGCGGTGCCGAGCGTCAGCCCGATCAGCCCATAAAGCGGCGCGCTGGAAAAGGCCGCGATCACGAACCCGGCCGCGGCGATCAGGAAAGGCACGACGATATGCGTGACGCGGGCGCCCGTGCGATCGGAGTTCCAGCCGCAGAACAGCGTGGCGAACACGGCAGCGAAGGGCGGTATCGCTGCGACCCAGCCCACCTGCGTCGTGGTCAGGCCGAAGCTTTTGATGATCTGCGGCAGCCAGATTGCCGCTCCCGTGGTGCCGACGACCAGGCCCAGCGCGATTAGGCAGAGCGTCAGCACGCGCCCGTCGGTCATGGCACCCCATACCGAGAACCGTTGCACGCGCTCCCGCTGTGCCTGATCCTGTTGCAGCAGGTCGATGAGGTCCGCCCTTTCGGCTGCGGTCAGGAACTTCGCCTCGCTTGGCCGGCTCGGCAACGCCAGCAGCAGCACGGCGCCCATGATGAGCGCCGGGCACGCTTCCACCAGGAACATCCACTGCCAGCCGCGCAGCCCGCCTACGCCCTCCATTGATTGGAGAACGAAAACTGAGAGCGGTGCGCCCACCACGGAGGAGAGCGGCGGCGCGACCTGCGTCAAGCCATAGACGCGGCCTCGATGCGACTGGGGGAACCAAAGCGTGCAGTAGAACAGCAGGCCCGGGAAGAAGCCGGCCTCGGCGGCGCCAAGTGCGATGCGAACCAGGTAGAAGGTGGTGCTGCCGTGCACGAACGCGGTGCAGGCGGAGATGAGGCCCCAACTGATCATGATGCGCGCCAGCCACGTCCGCGCGCCCACTCGGGCCAGGATCAGGTTGCTGGGTATTTCGCACAGCACGTAACCCAGGAAGAACAGCCCGGTGCCGAAGGCCGTCGCCGTCAGCTTCAGGTCGGCATTCATCTCCAGGGCCGCAAAACCGATGTTCACCCGGTCGAGGAAGGCGGCGAAGTAGCAGAGCATCAGGATCGGCACGAGCCGCAGCCGGACCTTGGCCAGTATGGCCTCGTGCGCTGCGGTCAACTGCATGGCCGTCCTCCCGAGCCGCTAGACGCTGGTGACACCGTTGCGCCGCTTACCGTTTGCCCGCATCACGGCACCCGGCCCTGGACGATGTCAACCTCGGCAAGGTTCAATTGGCCGTCGCCCCTTTCTGGCTCGGAAGGATGCTGCACTTTGAGGGAGACCAAGCTTGACCCGGTAACGGTGAGTCCGGCAGGATATTCACATATGTGAAGTCGAGGCATCGTGACGAACCAGGCTTTAGATGATCTCAACGACGCCTCCGCCTCGGTCAAATCTGCCCGGCGCGTGGTGGAAGTGCTGCAGCATTTCGATTACGTGCAGCGCCCCCAGTCGCTGACCGAAATAGCTACGGCCCTGGGCTACCCGCCCTCCAGCACCTCAGCTTTGCTGAAAAGCCTGCAAGCGTTGGACTTGCTGTCCTATGACCTGGAGCATCGGGCGTATAGCCCGACCGTACAGGTGGCAATGCTCGGCGCCTGGGTGCAGGGCCGCATTTTCCAGGACGGCGTGCTGGTGACGCTGATGGAGAAGGTGCAAGAAGCCACTGGCGAGACGGTGATCCTCGGTATGCAGAACGACTTGCACGTCCAGTATATCCACGTGGTGCAGGCCAGGCATCTTCTGCGTTACCACCTGCACCCCGGCACGCTGCGGCCGATCCATCGCACGGCGGCCGGGCGCATGCTGCTTGCCCACCAATCGCGCGAGGCGGTCGCGCGCTTGGTGAGGCAACTGAACAAACGGGCCGGTTTGAACGTGGATGCCGACCAGTTGCACTGCGAGTTGGCGGCGATCCGCGCCGCTGGTTACGCAATGTCCGCCAACCAGGTGACGGAGGGCGCCGGTACGATCGCCGTCATCGCACCCAAGATCGCCGATGGCCGGGCGACTGTGCTGGGCGTCGCCGGTCCGTCCTCTAGGCTGGACCCGAACCGTGCGAGGATCGTCGAGAGCTTACGCCGCATCGTTGGCTAGAGCCTTGTGGCGAGCTTCTACATCAGATCACGAGGCAAGCCGATCGGATGAGATTCCGGGACTGCATATTTCACGCTTGTGTACTTTGCGACGCGCTGATAGCGTTTTTGGAACGACGTGAGGGAGGATGGCCATGGCATCGCTGGTTGCCGAACTGCAGGGCAAAAAGTACGACCTCGATGTTCCCTCCAAGCAGGGTTCCGTATCGCCGGAAGAGTGGCAGGCGCGGGTGGACCTGGCCGCCTGCTACCGCCTCGTGGCGCTGTGGGACATGACGGACATGATCGCGAACCATATCTCCGTCCGGGTGCCGGGAGAGGACGATCATTTCCTGATCAACGCCTATGGGCTGCTCTATGAAGAGATCACCGCGTCCAACCTGATCAAGATCGACTTGGACGGCAACATCATCGACAAGCCGGATTTTGATTATGGCGTGAACCGCGCCGGCTTCGTCATCCACAGCGCCATCCACCGTGCCCGGCATGACGCGCATTGCATCATCCATACCCATACGCCCGCCGGCATGGCCGTGGCTTCGACGGATTGCGGTTTCCTGCCGATGACGCAGACCGCGATGCGCTTCACCCGTGTGGCCTACCATGAATACGAGGGTGTCGCGGTTAACCTGGAGGAACAGGAGCGCCTAGTGGCCGATCTCGGAGATGCCGACCTGATGGTGCTGCGCAACCATGGCCTGCTGGTCGTCGGCCCCACCATTCCGCAGGCGTTCAGCAACATCTACCGTGCCGAGCTCGCTTGTAAGGCGCAACTGCTGGCCGGCGGTGGCCCGGGCAAGATCGTGCTTCCCTCGGCCGAGGTGATCGCACTGACCAATCATCTGTATCGCCCCGAAGTGCGCCGCCCGTTCGGCGTGCTGGAGTGGCCGGCGCTGATGCGCAAGCTGGACCGGATCGACCCGACCTACCGCGATTGACCGTAGGCGGGACTGGCGCCATGGCCATCTTCATCGAAACCCTCGCCGACTATGTTGTGGCCGAGGGACGGCGCGACCTGCCCGCTTATGTCATCCATCACGCCAAACGGGCACTGATCGACTGGTTTGCCGCCATGCTCCCCGGCAGCCAGATTGCCCCGGCCAAGTTGCTGATCGCGCACATACCGAACGGCGCTGGACGTAACCTATCGACTGACTGTCAACACGCCATTTGAAGGGCGATTCAGCACCCCCTTCACCGTGGCGAGCGCCCTGGTTCATGGCAGCGTACGGCTCGACGGCTTCACGCCGCACCGGTTGCGGGACAGCGAGGTTCAGGAGCTGATGCAGCAGGTCGAGATGAGCGTGATCCGGAGTGCGACGCCGCCTTTCCCAACCATCGCGCCGCGAAGGTCGAGATCACGCTGCGGGACGGGCGCCACCTGCATCATTACCAACCGACCCGCAAGGGCGATCCTGACATGCCGCCGACGGACGCGGATCTGGCGGCGAAGTTTCTGGAGCTCGCCGCCCCGCCCCTCGGCGACAACGCCGCGCACGATCTGCTCGCAACGCTGAACGAGACGGAGACACTGGGCGCAGCAGCTATCGCTACGCTGGGGACCAGCACGGGGTCCTGCACAGCCGGCCTGCGGGACCAAGAAGCCGCCTGGGCGGACAACGCGTAAGGGGATGACATGATTCATATACCAAGTTCGCCTCCGGGGTCAGGTCAGGGCGGAACCTCCCACGCCGAGCTAGTTCCCGTTGCCACCGGGCAGGTCTGTGCAACCAGGTCTGTTCAGGCCCAACTGGGCCGGCCCCGTTTCACCGCGGGCGTACATGGAATGGCTGTCGTCGGCGGGGGGCAGAGATTGCGACGGAGCTTCTTTGCGCCGATCCTCTGACCGGGCCATCCTATGGCCCTAAACACTGACGGCGAGGAGGTCGCGTTCATGCGCCAGGCCCGATCCAGGCGTTTCCTTGTGCCTGCCTTGGCGGCGTCCGGCATCGGGCTACTCGGCATCCTCGGCCCGGCGCCGGTGCAGGCAGCCGAGTGCGCGCGGCTGACCCAGCTTGTGTTGCCGGACATGAAGGTGCTGTCTGCCTCCGAGGTGCAAGCCGGCCCGTTCACCCCTGCCGGACCCGGCAGCAGGCCGGTTACGGTCGCCGCCTTCTGCCGCGTCCAGGCCGAGGCCACGCCTGCGCCCGACTCCCGCATCGGTTTAGAGGTTTGGTTGCCGGCTGCCAGTGCCTGGAACGGCAAGCTGCTCGGAATCGGCAACGGCGGCTACTCCAGCGTGCTCGACTATCCAGCCATGGCGGACGGTCTTAGCCGCGGCTATGCGGCCGTGGCGACAGACCAGGGGCACCAGGGCGAGGATCTGCGCTTCGTGACTGGCCACCCTGGCAAGATCGAGGATTGGGCTGACCGGGCGATCCACGTGATGACGGAGGGCGCCAAGGCCATCGTGCGCGACGGCTTGGGCCGCTGGCCCTCGCGCGCATACTTCGCCGGCTGCTCCACCGGCGGCTTCCAGGGCATGGCCGAAACGCAGCGGCACCCGGCGGACTACGACGGCGTCATCGCCGGCGCACCCGGTTATCCCCGCCTCAACCTGAGCGCCAGCTTCCTGGCGGCCTGGATCGCCAACCACGACGAGCAGGGAAGGGAGATACTGCCGCGGGCAAAGCTGGCGCTCCTCAACCGGAGTGCGGTTGCGGCGTGCGACGATCTCGATGGGGTCAGGGACGGGGTGATCGGCGACCCGCGCGCCTGCCGCTTCGACCCGGCGGCGCTGCTCTGCAAGGCCGGCGACGCCGAGGACTGCCTGACGCAGCCGCAGGCCGAGGCGGCCCGCAAGGTTTATGCAGGCCCGCGCAATGCGGCAGGCGAGCCGATCTTCCCCGGCTGGGACCCCGGCAGCGAGGCGCCAGGGGGCGACCCGAGCCTCGGCTGGACAGCCTACATCGTCGGGCAGCCCGAGCCGGTACGGCTTGAGTTGTGGAAATACTGGCTGTTCGGCGATCCCAGCTTCGACTGGCACAGCTTCGACTTCGACCGCGACCTGGCCGCGGCGTCCGAGCGGCTGCCGCTGATGAACGCAGTCAGCCCGCACCTCGACGCGTTCCGGGCCAGGGGCGGCAAGCTGCTGATGTACTTCGGCTGGGCGGACAACGTGTCCTCGGCCCGCACAGGGATAGACTACTACGACAGCGTGGAACGCACGGTGGGCGACCGTGGGCGGACGCAGGACTTCTTGCGGCTGTTTCTGGCGCCGGGCATGGCGCACTGCTCGGGCGGCCCCGGTCCGGACCGGTTTGACACGATCGCGGCGCTCGAGGACTGGGTGGAGCGCGGCAAGGCGCCGGACCGGCTGACGGCCAGCCACGGCATTGGGGGCCAGGTGGATCGCACGCGGCCGCTGTGCCCCTACCCGATGGCCGCGCGCTACGCCGGCACCGGCAGCACCAACGAGGCAGCGAACTTCACCTGTGCCCCAAGCACGCTGGCGGTTGAGCCTGATGCCGGCGCTTGGCTCAGGCGTTTGCAGGAGGGATACGGGCGATGAGCGGGAGGCGGTTCAGGGCGGCCCTCGCCGGGTTGTCGGCAATGATGACGGTGCTGGCCTTGCCCTCGGCCAGCTTGGCGCGGGTCGTGCGCATCGTGATTGACAAGACAGAGGCCGGCACGGGAACGCTGGGCGACATCCAAACGATCACCGGGCGCGCATTCGGCGAACTCGACCCAAAGGCGCCCGGCAAAGCCATCATCACCGACATCGACCACGCTCCGCTGAACGCGAACGGCATGGTCGAGTATGTGACCAAGTTCACCCTGACCAAGCCGGCCGACATGGCGCGGGCGAGCGGCGTCCTTTGGTACGACCTGGTCAACCGTGGGGCGCCAGTGCCGCCGAACCGGGGCGCCACGTCGCCGCTTGACGATGGCCACGTCCGGCTGATCAGCGGCTGGCAGGGCGACATCGCGCAAACCGATGCGAACTGGACGGTTGTGGTGCCGGTGGCCCGGAACCCCGACGGCTCCTCGATCACCGGGCCGGTGCTGTCCCGCGCCGCCGACGCCAAGCCCGGCACCATGTCGCGGCCGCTCGGGGTCCTGTCCTACCCGAACCCCTACGACGCCGCCTCGCTCGACCCAACGAGGTTCCACCTGGTTGCAGTCGCCTCCGAGACCCGCTCCGGCGAGGTCGGGCAGGCGACGGAGGTCGCGCCGCCCGACTGGGCGTTCGCCGACTGCTCGGCGACGCCGTTCCCTGGCGTCCCGAACCCCCGGATGCTGTGCGTGAAGGGCGGCTTCGACCCGGCCCGGCTTTACCAACTGACCTACGATGCGAAGGACCCGAAGGTCCTGGGCATCGGCCTGGCCGCCATCCGCGACGTGGCGTCGTTCTTCCGCTACGAGCAACAGGACGGGGCCGGCACGCCCAACCCTGTTGCCGGGCGGATCACGAAAGCGGTCGCGCAGGGCATCTCGCAATCCGGCAACGCCTTGAAGACGTACCTGCTGCTTGGTTTCAACCAGGACGAAGCCGGGCGGATCGTGTTCGACGGCGCCAACCCGCACATCGGCGGCCGCCTGACTGCCATCAACGTGCGCTTCGGCGTCCCCAACGGGTCCGGCACGCTATACGAGCCGGGCGGGGAGGGCGTGCTCTGGTGGACTCCCTACGCCGACACAGTACGTGGCCGGCCCCAGGCGAGCCTGCTTGACCGCTGCACGGCGACGGGGACTTGCCCCAAGATTTTCGAGACTTTTGGGTCAACGGAGTTCAACGCACGGCTGATGACGGTGGCGCTGACCGGGACTGACGGCAAGGCCGACCTGCCGCTCCCGGGCAACGTGCGGCGCTACTTCCTGCCAGGCACGACGCACAACGGCGACCCCCAGGGTGGCTTCGCAGCCGCCCCGGCGCCGGCGCAGGGCTGCGTGCTGGCCAGGAATCCAAACCCGGAAACCGAGACGATGAACGCGCTGCAAGCGGCGCTGGTCGCCTGGGTGATGCACGGGACCGAGCCGCCGCCGAGTGCCTACCCACGCCTCGCCGACGGCAACCTGGTGCCGAACACGCAGGAAGCGATGGGCTTCCCCTCCATCCCAGGCGCACCGTCGCCGACCGGCATGGCGATAGAGCTGGTGGACTACGACTTCGGCCCTGGGCTGCACCCGAACGACTTTTCCGGCGTCATCACGCGGCAGCCCCCGGCGATCGGGCAGATCATCCCCGCCCGGATGCCGAAGGTGGGCGCGGACGGCAACGAGACCTCGGGCGTGCCGTCCGTGCTGCACCAGGCTCCGCTCGGCACCTACACCGGGTGGAACATCGTCGCCGGTGGTTTCTTCAAGGGCCAGCCCTGCGGCGGCGGATTGGTGGGCGGCTACGTCCCGTTCGCCCGCACCCAGGCCGAGCGCCTGGCCGCCGGGGACCCTCGGCCCTCGCTGGAGGAGCGCTACGGTAACTCGGGGGGCTACTTGTGTGCGGTCCGCGCTGCGGCCTCGCGCGGGATGACGGATCGCGTCCTGCTGGGCGCCGATGCAGCGCGTTTGGTGGCGGAGGCTGCACACGGCGATCCGCTGGCCGGCATTGGCGAAACGGACGACGCCCGGGCGACGGCGCGCAAGATGTGTGGGACAATCAAGTAGATCATCATTGGGGCAGCACCCGCCTTGCTCCTGGCGACAGGCCCGGTCGCCGCACCTGCTGGCGCCGAGCCGCCCGGCGCTGCCAACCCGGCCCCGGATTGCACGTTCCACGTCAACTGCGACCGAAACGCCGACCTGCCGGTCCCCGGCACTCTGCATCCCATTCATGCCGACAAACCAACCGATCCCGGAGGGACAGGGGCTGAGTTCTACGTTGCTAGGTTCAGCAACGCTACCATCTGCCGGCGCTAGTGGATGTCAAGCCGACCGTCGCCTATGAGCCGCGCCTGACTAGCCGGCTGGATCCGGGCGCCTCAGTCGACCCCGAGGGCGACCTGAACCTGCGCTCCATCTGTCCCCTCGGACCGCGGGCGAGTCCGGTCCGGGAACCGCAGCAGCATGGCGGGATCAACGGCATTTCAGCGCTCCTGCCTTTCCCGCCGCTGCAAGTCCTCCTGCTGCATCCGCGCCCGCGCGGTGCCCCCGACCGTTGTGCCCACGGGAACCGGCGTGAACAGGGAGCCGTCGGTCGGCGGCGCCGGCGGGGCGGTCGTGACCTGCGAGGCGTGCACCACGTCCGCGGCAACGCGCTCGGCCAGCCCCGGCCACACCCGCTCACCAAGCAGGGCGCCCGTTGCCTTCCACCCCACGGCATACTCCTTTGCAGGGTGGATCGAGACCCACACGATGGCGTCCACCACCGGCCCGGCGTCGTCCATCGTATAAATCCGCGGCGTGCCGCCGCTGTAATTGCCGGTGTGGTCCCAAAACGGGGTGTCCACCGCCCAGGGCAGGACGGTGGCGACCCTTATGGCGTCGAGCTTGTCCAGCCGCAGCTCCTGGATCAGCGCCGCGTCCAGCCCGATGATGGCGTGCTTGGTCGCGGCGTAGCTGGCGTGGTAGGCCAGCGGCACCCGGCCCTCGACGGAGGCGATGTTTACCAGCGTGCCGAAGCCCTGGCGGCGGAACTGCTGCAGGGCGGCTTCGCTGCCGTAAATGACACCTTTGAGGTTCACGTCCACGACCCGGGCGTGGTCGGCTGCGGGAATGTCGGTGAACCGCCCGATGACGGCCACCGCGGCATCGTTGATCCACCCATCTATCCGGCCGAACCGGGCGAGGGCGGCTTGAGACAGGTGCTCCACCTCGTCTGGCCTGCTCACATCCGTTGGCACGACCAACGCCTGGCCGCCAGCCGCGCGTGCCTCGGACGCGACTCCCTCCAGGACGTCCCCGCGCCGGGCGGCCAACACCACGTTGGCGCCGTAGGAGGCGAGCTTGACCGCAGTGCCCCGGCCCAGCCCGCTGGACGCCCCAGTGACCACGAAGGTACGGCCGGCAACAAGCTGACGGTCCCGCTGCCCAAGCTGGGATGGCGCGGCGCAACCGGCCAGCAGGAGGCCGAGCAACGAAACCAGCATCCATCCCATCCGGTTCCCTCGCACGCTGCGTCGCCTCCTTGCCCGCCGTGGGCTGGCGCGTCCTCAGCGCTGCCGCGGGCAATCCGGTTCCATGCTGAAATGCGCGCTGGTCAGTGCTCCCGCCACGGCCGTGAGCTTTGGCGCGGTTGCCGGGCGGACCTGCTGTTCCGCGACGAGCTGCTGCCGATCTGCTATCCCGGCTGCCTACAGGCCCAGGGCGCCACCGAAACCGACCCGCTTGGCCGGGCCACGCTGCTCCACCACAACCTGCGCCCGTCCGACTGGCCGGACTGGCTGACGGCGAGCGGGCTGCCGGCCCCAGTGCAGGCTCGTTCCCAATGCTTCGGGGATTTGGCCATCGTATAGGGGAGCGCCCGTGCCAGCATGGGGGTCGCGATGGAACAATGGGCCTACGTGCAGGCGGACGTAGCCGGCCGGCATGCTGGTTGCGCCGTTCCGCCAGACGCTCCGGCGCCCGCTCGGCCAACACCTCGTCTCGCGGCAGGACCGCGCCGACCTCCCCAAGATCCGTGCCTTCCGCGACTGGATCACGGGGGCGCCCGAACCGGCGAACCCCTGGCGTTCAGGGGGTGGCCGTGGCAGCCGGCCACCCCACCCGGCTGCTATGGCCGGTGACTGGCCGGTGCGTCAGGGTGAGCGCCGCGACCGCGCCGACCAGCAGCAACCCGCCCGCAAGCAGGAATGCCGAGGTGTAGCTGCCAGTAGCCTGGATGAGGTAGCCGGTCAGGATGGGCGCGAACAGGCCGAACACGTTGCCGCCGAGTTGCAGCCAGCTCACCGCCTTGCCGATCCCGCCGCCATCCTGCACCAGGTCGCTGACCAGGGCGTAGTTGTTGGTCAGCGCGCTCTGCACCCCGGCAAGCGAAAGCATCAGCGTGGCCGTGAGCGCCCAGCCTGCGGCAACGAAGGGCACGGCCAGCATGGCGCTGGACAGGGCGCAACACAGCACCAGCGTGGTGCGGCGGCGGCCCAGGCGGGCGGCCTCGGCCGTCAACGTCCTGTCGCTCAGCCACCCCGCGGCCAGGGTGATGGCGCAGGCGCCCAGATAGATGACGGCCAGGTCGAAGCCGGAGTGCAGCAGGTCCAGCCCGCGGCTGCGTACCAGGTAGCTGGGCAGCCAGGTCAGCCCGAGATACTGGGTGTAGTTCACGCAGCCCTGGACGATGAACAGGCCCCACATGGTGCGGCTCTGCGCTAGTTCCGTGATGGACAGGCCCAGCCCGGACACGCCACCCGGGCTGCGTTCGGCCAGGATCATCTGCCGCTCGCCTGGCGACAGCCAGGCCGCTTCGGCCGGGTCGCGGAACCAGGCCAGCCAGACCAACACCCAAACGAGCCCGAGCCCGCCCGAAACCACGAATGCCGTGCGCCAGCCCGCGACGGTAATCAACCAGCCGATAACGATGGCGGAGGTGGCCGTACCGAAGGCCGGGCCGGCCTGGAAAATGGCGGTGGCCCAGGCGCGTTCCCGCATCGGTGCCCATTCCCGCACCGCGCGGATGCCCGCCGGGAAGGTCGGTGCCTCGCCGACGCCAAGCAGCACCCGGGTGACCAGAAGGAAGGCGTAGCTGGTTGACAGCGCGGTCGCCGCCGTCGCCAGCGACCAGAACCCCACCGCCGCGGCGGTGAGCCGCCGCGTGCCCCAGCGGTCCAGCACCACGCCACCGGGCACCTGCAGCAGGACGTAGATCCAGATGAACGCCGACAGCAGCCAGCCTTCGGACACCGGCGTCAGCGCGAAGGTGACGGCCAGCACGGGCATGGCGATCGACAGCACCACACGGTCGAAGTAGTTGATCACCGTCAGGAAGAACAGCAGGCCGTAGATGCGGTAGCGGCGGTGCATGGTCGATCCTCTCCGTTGCGGGCCGGTATGCCGGCCTTCAGGCGCTCACTCGGGCCGGTCAGGCAGCTCGATGGCGAGCATCACGTTGCTCAGGCTTTTCCCGTGGATGTCCTGCGCGAGCGAGATCGTCACCCCGCCGCCCAGCGCGTTCTCGATGACGAAGTTGAACGCCTTGAGGTTCGGCAGCTCGTAACGGCGCACCGGCCCGGCCGCGATATGGCTGAACGCCGCGGCCACGCGCTCCGGTGTCAGCACGTCGTGCAGGAAAGGCCAGTCCTTCGCGTCGTAACAGATGACCGAGATGTTGGACGTGTTGCCCTTATCGCCGGTACGTCCATGCGCCAAGTCATAGACACGGATGGTCATGGTCGGCCCTCCACGACGATTTGTGCATTGACCATGGTCTTGGGCAGCAGCACGGACTTGACTGCCAGGACGTCGCGCACCCGTGGCTCGCACGCGCCGCCTGCGCCGCCGGGGCCATGCATGTGCATGGCACGCGTCTCGAACCCGATGGCGTGGGCCGCCTTGCGGTCCCGCGTGCGGCCTGCAAGGCGCAGGCGGACCTCGTACGGTTCCGGGCGGTATGCGCCTTCAGGCTCGCCATGCAGGCTGCTCAGGCCGATCAGGTCCACGCGGAAGTCCTCGTAGCTGAAGCCGCGGATGCGAAGCCGTTCCTGCACGATCTCCGCCGCCCAGCGCGCCCGCGCCACGGCGTCGATCCCGCCATAGGACACCTCGCCCTCGCCGATGTATCCGTCCTCGTATCCGACCGTGACCTTGTATGTGTCGGTGGCGGGGCGGCCGACGGCGCCTTCCAGGCGCACCCGGTCGCCTGCCTCTTCCTTGAAGCTGACGCCTGTGATGTCCAGCACGCAATCGGGCGTGATGTAGGCCATGGGATCGTGCATCTCATAGATCAACTGCTCAGTGCAGGTCATCGCGTCCAACCGACCCCCCGTACCTGGGGTCTTGCCGATCACCATGTCGCCCGCGGCGGTGGCGTCCACGAACGGATAGCCGTTATGGGCCAGCCCCGGGACCGGCTTCTTGCCGGGCCAGCCAAAGCAGCCCCCGGTGACGGACGCAGTGCATTCCAGCAGGTGCCCGGCGGCGGTTCCTGCGGCAAGCTTCTGCAAGTCGCGGGCGGACCAGCCGAAGCTGTGCATCATCGGGGCCAGGAACAGCGACGGGTCCGCCACCCGGCCGCTCAGCACGATAGGCGCGCCCGTTCCCAGCGCCTCCATCAGGACGTCGGCGCCGAGATAGGCGTTGGCCGAGACGATGCGCGGCAGGATCGATTCGAGCGGCTCGCCGTTCTCCATCAGCTTGAGGCCGGGCTGGTGGCTGACGACGGAGGTCACGTCGTCGCCCAGCACCACGGCGACCGGCATGTCGCCCAGGCCGAGTTCCCGGGCCTCCTTGCGGGCGGCCCGGGCGCCGCCGAGTGGGTTGGCCGCACCCATGTTGCTGACGATGCGCACCCCGTTCGCGACGCAGGCGGGCAGAACCATGCGAAGACGCTCGGGCAAGGATGGCGTATAACCTTTCTCCGGGTCCTTGCTGCGCGCATTGTTCTCGCGGGCCACCGTCCGCTCGGCCAGGCATTCGAAGACCAGGAAATCGAGCCCGCCGCGCTCCGCCAGCTCCAGCGCCGGCGTCATGCGGTCGTCCGACGTGCCGGCGCCCGCGCCGATGCGAATGCTGTCCCGCATGATCCTCCCTTTCCCGGATTGTCCGGCGATGTTGGCGTCAGACTGCTGGCGATCACGGCTGCCGGTCCAATCATCATCCTATCGCCGCTCATAACCCCGCTTTATGATCCTGCAAGACAACCAGACGGGGGGAAGGGACGCGGATGAACCTGCGCCAAATGGAGGTTTTCCATGCCATCATGCGGAGCGGCTCCGTGACGGGCGCGGCGCGGCAGTTGAACGTGTCGCAGCCGGCCGTCAGCGCGACCCTGCGCCACTGCGAGAGCCAGCTGGGGATGAAGCTGTTCCAGCGGGCCGGCAGCCGCCTGCAGCCCACGCCCGAGGCGCACATCCTCTACGGCGAGGTGGCGGCCATCTTCAGCCGGGTTGACGCCGTAGGCCGGATGACGCGGGATATGCTGGAAGGGCAACGTGGCAGCATCGTTGTGGCCGGAACCTTCCCGGTTGCGCACAGCTACCTCGCCAAGGCGGTCGCGACCTTTCTACGGGAACGGCCCGAGGTCTTCGTGTCGCTGCAATCCCTGACCCACCCGGCCCTGATAGACCGGCTGGTCAGCCGCGAGGTCGAGTTGGGCATCACCTATGCTCCGGTCCACGATCCGTCGTTGCGGACCGAGCCGCTATTCCGGTCGGAGATCGCCTGCGTGCTACCAGACGACCATGAGCTGGCTCGTTTGGCGGAGATCAAGGCATCCGACCTGAATGGCTACCCTCTTATAACCTTCGCGCCTGAGATGATCATGCGGGCGTTCGTGGACGAGGTGCTGCGTGCCGAAGGCGGCAGGCCGGACATACGGGTACGGGTGGGTCTGTCGTTTACCGCGCTAGTCCTGGCGCAAGCCGGCGCGGGGATCGCGGTGGTCGACCCGCTTCTGCTGGAAACGCTGCCGATCCCCGGCCTGGTCTGCCGCCCGCTGCGGCCCCGGCGCGTGGTCGAAATGCTTCTGGTCACCGCGCGGGAAGCGCCGCTATCGAAGATCATGGAGCACTTCATCGCCTGCGTACGCAAGGTGGTCGATGGCCGTGCCAAGTTGCCGGAGGCTGCAGTGCCATAACCGTGGGTTCTACCCCGCCACGAGATGGTTATTTGACGGTCGCCGCGGCACGCCGAAGCATCCACGCAATGGCCGACTGAAGGCTAAGCGAGCGGGGGCTGACGTGACAAGAACACTGCGGACACTATCAATGGTGGCGGCCTGCCTGGCCGGCATGGCCGCGCCGCGGGCTGCCTTCGCGGAGGCGTCGGAGCTGCGCATCGGCATGCAGTTCGGGCTGACCTACCTGCCGCTGATCATCATGCGGGACCAGCATTACGTCGAGCAGCAGGCCAAGGCCGCGGGGCTAGGCGATGTGAAGGTGAGCTGGATGCAATCTGCCGGGGGCGACGCGCTGAATGGCGCGCTGTTGTCGGGCGACCTGGACGTGGCAGCCAGCGGCTACACCTCGTTCCTGATCCTTTGGTCCAAGACGCGGGGCCGGCTGGTGAAAGGCTTGTTCGCCTATGGCCACACGCCGTTCACCCTGGTGACCAGCAATCCCAACGTGAAGACCGTGGCGGATTTCACCGACAAGGACCGCATCGTCGTGCCAGCCGTGCGGTCGTCCCTGCAGGCGATCTACCTGCAGATGGCGGCCATGAAGGCGTTCGGCCCCGACGGCATGGCCCGGCTGGACAACCTGACCGTGTCCCGCTCCCACCCTGATGGGGTTGCCGCCCTGCTTGGCCATACGGAGATCAACGCGCACTTCTCCGTGCCCCCCTATGCGGAACGCGAGCTGGCCGCGCCCGGTATCCACGCGGTGTTCCAGACCGAGGACGTGACGGGGCAGCCCATGTCAAACGGCATCATGTACGGCACCACGAAGCTTTATCAGTCGAGCCCGAAGCTCGTCGAGGCTTTGCGCAAGGCCTTGCAGCAGGCGACCGACCTGATCAACACCGACAAGCCGCGCGCAGCCCAGATCTACTTGGCCGCCACGCACGAGACGATCGATCCCGCAGCGCTGGCCGGCATAATGGGTGGCAAAGGGGTGGGCTACGAACTGGCTCCGCTCGGCTCGATGCTGCTTGCGGGCTTCATGCACAAGACCGGGCAGATTTCGACGATGCCGGATTCCTGGAAGGACATGTTCTTCCCAGTCGCCTACGACCTGGCGGGTAACTGATGTACGCGGCGCCTCCGGATATCCAGACCGAGGTCTTCGCCCGTCTGCCCGACCACCTGCGGATCACCGAAGGGGCCGCCATCCGCTACGGCCACCGCCGCGACAGCTTCTTGGAAGGCCCGTCCTTCGACCGCGCCGGCAATCTCTGGTGCGTGGACATCCAGTATGGCCGCATATTCCGCATCTCGCCCGCCGGCGAGTTCACCGTCGCGTGCCAGTACGACGGCAACCCGAACGGCCTGAAGATCCACGCCGATGGCCGGATTTTCGTGGCGGACCATAAGCACGGGCTGATGGTGCTGGACCCGAGTTCAGGACACATCGAACCCTTCATGGAATTCGGCTTGCTCGAACGGTTCAAGGGATTGAACGACTTGGTGTTCAGCCGTAACGGCGATCTCTACTTCACCGACCAGGGCCAGAGCGGACTGCAGAATCCCAACGGCTGCCTTTACCGGCTCCGCGCCGGCGGCCAGCTCGACCGGCTGCTGGACGCCATCCCCAGTCCGAACGGCCTGGTGCTGATGCCGGACGAGCGCGTGCTGTACCTGGCTGTGACCCGCGCCAACTGCGTGTGGCGGGTGCCGTTGGACTTCCTGGACAACGGCGCCGTCAGCCGTGTCGGCGTGTTCGTGCAGATGTCGGGCGGCACGGGGCCGGACGGCTTGGCGATGGCGGAGGATGGCAGCCTGGCTGCAGCCCATGTCGGGCTGGGCACGGTTTGGCTATGGAACCGGCTAGGGGAGCCCACGGCACGCATCCGCTCCTGCGCCGGGCTGGGCACGACCAACCTGGCCTTCGGCGGAGCGGACGGGCGCAGCCTATACATCACCGAGTCCGAGACGGGCTGCATCCTGCGTGCGGCTCTGCCAGTCGCGGGTCTACCGATGTTCTCGCACCGGTAGGCCTCAGTTCGCTAGCAGGAACGCCGCCCCGCAGCTCTCGCACACGTCCCGCAGCTTTTCGATGAGCGTCTGCGGCATCGGAATGCCGTCGCGCTGCCGGATCTCGCGCGTCGCCGCCTCCGGATCGCCCGCCACCAGCACGGGGCGGGCCGGGTCCGCCGGCGGCACGGCGTGCATGACGTCGATCGCGTCGTCCAGATCAGCCGCAAACCCGCCATCGTCGCGGAACGCATCAGGGTCCATCGCCAGAAAGAAGTGGCCGAGATTGTCGGGCTGGTCCGGCCGTTGCGTGCGGTTGCGGATCGGCGAGAAGGACGCGCCGGACAGCGTGCCGCCCAGGATGTGGACCATCATCGCCAGCCCATACCCCTTGTAGCTAGACATGGACTCCACCCCGCCCAGCGGCGTCAGGCCGCCGACGTCGCGCTTGTAGATGGTGTCGAATCCCTCCGCGGCGTCCAGCACCGGCTGGCCCGCCCCGTCCAGCACCCAGCCGGACGGGAGCGGTTTGCCTTGCAGGTCATAGACCTTCACCTTGTTGGATGCGACGGTGGACGTTGCCATGTCCAGCACGAATGGGCGGTTGCGGCCGGCCGGGGCAGCGAAAGCGAACGGGTTGGTGCCCAGCACGGGTACCGAAGCGCGCGTCGGCACCACGGCGATGGTGCGCGTGGCGCTTGTCACCATGCCGATCATCCCTTGCCGTGGCGCCAGCCCGGCATAGTAGCCGGCAGCGCCGAAATGGTGGGAGTTAAACACCGATACCGCCGCAAGGCCGGACAGGCGCGCCTTGCTGATGGCAAGCTCCATCCCCATCACCGCTGCGGGATGGCCAAGCCCGGCATCCGCATCAATCAATGCCGTGACCGGGGTTTCGCGCACTATCCTGGGCTGCGCCGCCACATTCAGCTTTCCAAGCGTGCGCGACCGCTCGTAATCCATCAGCATCGAAATCCCATGCGAGTCGACCCCGGACAGGTCGGTCGCCAGCATGGCCTCCGCGGTGACGCGGATGGCGTCGGCGGTCATGCCCCACGCCGTCAGCACCGCGACGATCTGCGCATGGGCCCGCTCGGCAGGGATCAGCATCATACGTTCGGCCTCGGTCGTCGCCATTCAGCTACTCCTGTTTGCAGCCGAAGATGGAGGTTTCGAGGGGCCTGTCCAATACCGTTAGCCAGGCTGGCGATAACGCTGCCTTATGGGCGGTGCCATCGAGATGATTGGACATCTCCCCTGGGCCGGTCGAACCTGATGGTAAAGCATGGGAAGGGACGGCATGAAGCCGACGGATATCCTGAGGAACACGGTTCGGGAGAAATTCGCACGCGACGAGGTGGTGGCATCCATGACGGTGCGCCTGGTGCGCGGGGTCGAGATCGCCACCATCGCGGCGAGCGCCGGGTTCGACACGCTTTATGTGGATGTCGAGCACAGCAGCTTCTCGCTGGATACGACGGGCCAGATCTGCATCGCGGCACTGGCCGCCGGAGTGACGCCGCTGGTGCGTGTCGCCACCTGGGACACGATCGGCCGGGTGCTGGACGGCGGCGCCATGGGCGTGATCGTGCCGCACATCCGCTCCGCCGCGGATGCGCAGGCCGCGGTGCGGGCCGCAAAATTTCCGCCTTTGGGCGACCGCTCGGCGGGCGGCGGCCTGCCCGCCCTTCAGTATCGCAGCTTTCCCGCCGCCGAGGCGAACCCGGCGCTGAACGCGGCCACGCTGGTCGCGGTCATGATCGAGACGGTGGAGGCGCTGGACCACGTTGAGGAGATTGCCGCCGTCGCAGGGCTGGACATGCTGCTGGTGGGCACCAACGACCTTTCGGCGGAGATGGGCATCCCCGGCGAATACGATCACCCGGGCATCACCGCCGCATTCACCCGCACCATCGCCGCCGCCCGCGCGAACGGCATTTGCGTCGGCGTGGGCGGCCTGTCCACCCGGCCGGACAAGGTCGCCGAGTTCATCGCCCTGGGCGCGCGATACGTCTCCACCGGCACGGACCTGGCCTTCCTGTCGGGGGCTTGCGCCATGCGGGCCAAGCAGGTCCGGGACCTGGCATGAGCGCCATACTGGGCGTCGAGCAGACGCCACCCAAGACTACGGTCCCACCTGGCGCTTGCGATTGCCACACTCACGTGTTCGGCCCGGCTGCGTCCTACCCTTTTTCGCCGGGCCGGACCTACACGCCGGGCGACGCATCCGTTCAGGATTTGCTGGCCCTGCACGCCCTACTCGGGATGCAGCGTGTGGTGATCGTGCATCCCAGCCCTTACGGCACGGATAACCGCTGCTCCGTGGACGCCATCCGCATGCTCGGGGAGCGTGCCCGCGGCGTTGCGGTGATCGGGGAGGCGGCACCGGCGGCGGAGTTGCGCGGGTTGCACGAGGCCGGGATGCGCGGCGTCCGGGTCAATCTGGAAACCTTCGGGCCGATAGACCCGGAGGAGGCCTGGCGCCGGTTGGAGGCAACGGCGCGCCTCGTCGCCCCGTTCGGCTGGCATGTCCAGATCTATACCAACCTGGCCCTGATCGCCGCCCTGGGCGACTGCCTGCTCACGCTTCCCACGCCGCTCGTGATCGACCATTTCGGCCGTGCCGTGGCGGCCAACGGGACGGGTCAGCCGGGGTTCGACCGCCTGCTTGGCCTGCTCGCGAGTGGCAAGGCATACGTCAAGCTATCGGGGGCGCACCGGATTTCGCAGCAGCCCGGCTACGCGGACGCGGCACCGATCGCGCGGGCGCTGATCGCATCGAACCCGGAACGGCTGGTATGGGGGACGGACTGGCCGCATCCGGGCGCCCGCCCCGGCCAGCCGCGAAGCCTGGACGAGATCGAGCCATTCCACGCCGAAGATGACGGCGCCGCGCTGGACCGGTTGGCGGGGTGGGCCGGCGACGCAGCAACGCTGACGCGCATCCTGGTCGACAATCCGGCTCGCCTCTACGACTTCCCGGCCGTGCCGATATGAAGATTTTCATCCTGGACTCCTTCTTCGAGACGGGCGTTGACCATGCCGCCCGTCACGCCGAGGTCGTGCGATGGGACGACCCGGCGGTCACCGGTTGGCGCGACGATGCGGACGGCCTGCTGGTGCGGCTGACGCGGATCACCGCGGAGGATTTTGCCCGGTCACGGCGGTTGAAGGCGATCGGCAAACAAGGCGTGGGCGTGGAGAACATCGACCTGGACGCGGCCCGCGCCCACGGCGTGATCGTCTGCAATACGCCGGGTGTGAACGCGGAGGCAGTGGCCGAAATGGCAATGGCGCTCGCGCTCGCCGTGAACCGGCGAGTGGCCGAATTTGACCGGGAGGTCCGGTCGGGACGCACGGTGGACCGCTCGCGCTTGCTGGGGCGCGAGATGTGGCAGAAGACCGTGGGTGTGATCGGGATGGGCCATGTCGGAACCCGGGTCGCCCGCAAGTGGCATGCTGCCTTCGACACGCGCATCGTCGCCTACGACCCGTTCGTGCCGGCCGACCACTGGGCTGGCATCCCGCACGAGCGGGCCCAGTCGTTGGCGGAACTGTTGCCGCAGGTGGACCTGCTGACGCTTCACCTGCCGCTCACCCCCCAATCGCACGGGCTGATCGGCGCCCGCGAACTGGCTGCGATGAAACCCGGCGCGGTCCTGGTGAACACGGCGCGCGGCGGCATCGTGGACGAGGCGGCGTTGCTCGCCGCGTTGCGATCCGGCCAGCTCGCGGGCGCCGGGCTCGACGTGTTCGATGTCGAGCCGCCGACCACGGAAAGCCCACTCGTGGGCATGCCGACCGTCGTCTCGACCCCGCATGCGGCCGGCAGCAGCATCGAAACCCAACGTAGGATCGCGCTCGTGACAGCCGAGCAGTTGGTCGACGTCCTGGCTGGCAAGCCGGCGCGAAACCGGGTGGCATGACGGCCGCCCGCAACCATGAAGGAGTAGCCTGATGAACTACATGAGCGCCCCACGCTACGACACCGACTTCGCGACGGTTCGCGGCACGGTCAGCGACGAGGAGTGGCAAGCCCGGGTCGATTTGGCCGCCTGCTACCGCCTCGTCGACTATTACGGAATGACCGACATGATCTATAACCACATCACGTTGCGCATTCCCGGCACCGATCACCTGCTGATCAACCTGTACGGGCTGCTTTATAAGGAAATCACGGCGTCCAGCCTCGCCAAGATCGACGTCGAGGGGAACATCATCTGGAAACCCGAGACGGATTACGGGATCAACAAGTCCGGCTACGTCATCCATGGCGCCATCCATACGGCACGCCCCGACGTGGCCGCCGTGATCCACACCCATACGCGGGCCGGGATGGCCGTGGCCGCCATGACATGCGGCCTGCTGCCGCTGAACCAGACCGCGATCCGTTTCGAGGGCCACATCGGCTATCACGATTACGAAGGTCCGGCGGTTGATCTGTCTGAGCGCGAGCGCATCGTTAGGGACCTCGGGCCGCACGACGCCATGATCTTCCGCTCGCACGGACTGCTGACCTGCGGGGCTACGTTGCAGCAGGCGTTCAACACGCTTTACCAGCTCGAGATGTCGTGTCGTGCCCAGGTGGATGCCATGGCGGCGCGCACCGAACTTGGCCTGCCCTCGGCCGAGATCCTGGAAAGGACCGCCAAGCTGTATCAGCCCGGCGTGCGGCGCCCCTACGGGGTGCTGGAATGGCCGGCTATGATCCGGCTGATCGAGGCAGAGAGTAAAGGCTCGGCCTTCCCGTATTACGCGTCCTGACTGTGGCAGGCGTCCCGACCGAGCCGATGCCCATCGCCTCGGTCGCGAGACGCAGATTGCCTGCGTTCCCTCTACCGGCGGGAACGCAGGAAGGACGGGCCGGGCGGGCAATGCATGGTGCGACACAGGCCCCGGGTCACCCCGTCCGCGTCGTGCGCGGTGGCGAACACGGCATCGGTGAAGGTGGCGCCGCTGGCCTTCAGCGAGGCGAAGCCGATCTCGGCGGTGTCGAAGTGCGCGGCCGATCCGGTGCTGTTGCGGGGTGCCAGCGAGGCTGACCAGTGCCCGTGCGTGCAGCGCCCCCGCCCTCGCGACGTTCGCTGTAGGCCTGGAAGCAGATGGCGCAGCAGTGCGTGCTGTCCTCACCGCGCTCTCCGGCTCATCTCTCCCGCCGCAGCCGCAGATCCAGTGCGAGCAGCCCGGCGCTGACCAGCACCAGCAGCACCGCCACCGCGGCCAACGTGGGATCGAGCTTGTCGTTGATCCCGTCCCACATGCGCCGCGGCAGGGTGAACACCCGCCGCCCGGCGATGAACAGCACCAGCACCAGCTCGTCCCAGCTATGGACAAAGGCGAACAACCCGCCGGACAGGATCGCGGGACGCAGCAGCGGCAGCAGCACGCGCCCGATCACCTGCCAGGCACCCGCGCCCAGCGATCGCGCCGCAACCTCCAACCGGGCGTCCAGGCCAGACAGCGCGGTGGACACGATCACCACGACGTAGGGCAGGCCCGTCACCGCATGGGCCACGACCACCCCGGTCAGGGTGTCCAGCAGGCCAAGCGCAGAGTAGGCGCGATACAGGCCGAGCGCATACACGATCGTCGGCACGACGAGGGGCACCAGCATCAACGCCATCACCGCCCGCGCCCACCGCGTGCCGGTGCGCCAGCAGCCGATGGCGCACAGCGTCCCGAGCACGACGGCGATGCCGGCAGACAGGCACGCCACCACGAAGCTCTGCCAGATGCTGGACTGCCACGGCGCGGAGTGCAGCAGGTTGGCGTAGTGCTGCAGGCTCAGCCCATGCTCCGGCAGGGACAGGAAGCGGCGGTCGGTCAGCGACACCGGCAGCACGACTGTGATCGGCAGCAGCAGGAACAGCAGCACCGCCCAACCCGCACCCCCCACGCCTGGCAGGCGCAGGGTCACCGCGATGCCGCCAGTGCGCGCAGCCCGACCAGCCGGGACAGCGCCAGGACCAACGCGATGACGGCGACCAGCGTCGCCGCCAGCATGGTGCCCACGCCCCAGCGCAGCATCTCCTGGATCTGCAGGCTGATATACTCGGCGACCATCATCACCCGGCCGCCGCCGAGCAGCACGGGCGTCACGTAGAACCCGACGGACAGGATCAGCACCAGCACGCCGGCGCCCGCGGCCCCGGGCAGGCTGAGCGGCAGGAACACCCGGCCGAACGCCTGCGCCCGGCTGGCGCCCATGCCGCGCGCCGCCGGCATCAGGCTGGGGTCAAGCCCGCGCATGTGGCTCAGCATCGGCAGGATGGCGAAAGGCAGCATGTAGTGCACCATGCCGACGCACACCCCGAACTCGTTCCACATCAACGCCAGCGGGTGGTCGGTCAGCCCGGCGGTCTGCAGCCAGGTGTTCACCACGCCCTCCCGCCGCAGCAGCGTCACCCAGGCGAACGCGCGCGCCAGGACGGACACCCAGAGGGGCAGCAGCACGCAGGCCAGCATCACCCGCCGCTGCCGCGGGCCCGCCTGCACCATGGTGTAGGCCACGGCGTAGCCGAGCACGACCGCCAACGCCGTGGTGACGGCGCAAATCCGTGCCGTGGTGCCCAGCACCCGGGCGATGGACGAGCTGGTGGCGAGCAGGGCGTAGTTCCCCAGCCCCGGCTGCGGGTCGGTGACGGACAGCAGCAGCACCTGGCCCAACGGCGCCAGGTAGGCCACCGCCAGCAGGACCAGTGCCGGAACCGGAAGCCAGCGGTAGATCACGCCGACAGGAAGTCGAGGAACCGGCGATACACTGCGCCATGGTTGTCGCGATACCAGGCGGCTTCGATCCGCGCCTGCACCGCGCTGTTGGCCGGCGAACTGGGATCGACCGGGCTGAGGCTCTCCGGCACCAGCGCCGCCGCCGCAGGGTTGGCGGGACCGTTGCCCATGGCGCCGAGCAGGCTCACCTGGCCCGGCGGGTCCTGCATGGAGGCGATGGCGACCATGGCCTGCCGGCCGGCCGGGTTGCCGCGCGGCACCGTCCAAAGCCCAGGCTGCAGCAGGCCGTCCCGGAACGTCCAGTCGATATGGCTGCCGGCCTCGGCCTTCAGCAGGTTGGCGCGGGTGTGCCACAGCCATCCCATAGCGACCTCGCCATCCCGCAGCAGGGCCTGGCTTTGCGCACCGGTGTCCCAGGTCAGCAGGGCGTCCTTGATGGTGGCGAGCTTGGCGAATGCGCGCTCCACGTCGAGCGGATAAAGCTGCGCCAGGGGCACGCCGTCGGCCAGCAGCGTCATCTCCAGCATGGCTTGGCTATCCCTGCGGATCATGCGCCGGCCGGGGATCTTCTTCAGGTCGAAGAAGTCGGCCAGCGCCGGCGTGCCCTGCACCTTGCGCGTGTCCCAGGCCTGCACGCTGCTGAACATGTAGTTGCAGACGCCGTAATCATAGGCGAAACCGGCGGCCACCTTGGTGCGGTCAACAATGCCGTAGTCTATTGGCGCCAGCAGGTTGCGCGGCTGCAGCTCGGCCAGCCCGGTGACGCCGCTGTCGCACAGGTCCCAGGTGACGTGGTCGGCTTCCACCATGGCGCGCACCTTGCCGTTGGTCGGGCCGCTGCCGTCCAGCACCAGCCGGGCGCCGGTGCGCTTGGCATACGCCTGGGCGAAGGCTGC